>NZ_JBGCCM010000054.1:0-58495 GCF_041262085.1 Catenulispora sp. GAS73 | reverse complement strand
CCGTCGTCGCGAACCGCATCCGGTACTCGCTCGGCGTCGTCCCCAAGTGCTTCGCGAACACGCGCCGCAGTGTCTCGTCGCTCCCTAGACCGCTGACACCCGCGCCGTCGTCGCGAACCGCATCCGGTACTCGCTCGGCGTCGTCCCCAAGTGCTTCGCGAACACGCGCCGCAGTGTCTCGTCGCTCCCTAGACCGCTGGCGCGCGCGGCCGTCGTCACGCTGTGGCCGGACAGCAGCAGCTGCCGTGCGCGGTCCAGGCGTACGTTCTCCAACCAGCGCGCCGGCGTGGTGTTCAGCTCGGCGTTGAACAAGCGGGTCAGGTGCCGGGAGCTCACTGCTGCGCGGGCGGCCATCGTCGGCAGCGTGTGGTCGGCGGCCGGGTCGGCGAGGACGTCGGCGATCAGGTCGCGCAGCAGGTCCGTGTGCGGCGGCGGGGTCTCCAGTGCGGTCGAGAACTGCGACTGGCCGCCGGGGCGTTGCATGAAGACCACCAGTTCGCGCGCGACGGTACGTGCCGCGTCGGCGCCGTGGTCCTCCTCGACCAGCGCGAGTGAGAGGTCGATGCCGGCGCTGATTCCTGCGGACGTGAGGTAGCGGCCGTCGCGGACGTGGATCGCGTCCGGCTCGACGTGGACGCGCGGATAGCGGCGCGCCATGCGCTCGGCGTGACGCCAATGCGTCGTCGCCCGACGGTCGTCGAGCATGCCCAGCTCGGCCAGTACGAACGCGCCGGTGCACACCGAGGCGACGCGAGTGGCGCGCGCGGCCACCTCGGTGACCGCGTCCAGCAACTCTCGCTCCAGCGGCTCCTCGGCGAGCCGGTCCCCGCCGGCGACGATGACGGTGTCCAGCACGCCGGCGTCGGCGGGGGTCACGGCGCCGGTCAGCGCCAAGCCGTTGGACGTCGCGACCTGCCCGCCACGCGCCGACACCAGCACCAACTCGTAAGGCTCGGCGACGCGTCCGGCCTGGTGCAGCACATCAGACGGCCCACTCACGTCCAGCATGGTGACCCCGTCGAACACCACGATCCCCACCCGATGCGTCGTCATGTCTGAATCTGTGGTTCATGTGGCTGGAAGGACATGGCCCCAGCCTACGTCCCCGAGCGACTGTGGAGGCACAGCAGAAGCAACATCCACTGAGGAGGAGTCATGACAACCACCGAAACCATCGCCGGCATCCAGATCCCCGACAGCACCCTCGCCCGCGAAGCGACCGACCTCGTCCGCGACGCGGCCTCGCCCCTGCTCTTCCACCACTCCCGCCGCGTCTACCTCTGGGGCGCCCTCCGTGGCCGCGAACAAGGCCTCACCTTCGACCCCGAACTCCTCTACATCGGCGCCCTGTTCCACGACCTCGGCCTCACCCCGCGCTACCGCCGCACCGACCAGCGCTTCGAGCTCGACGGCGCCGACGAGGCCCGCCGCTTCCTGGCCGCGCACGGCATCACCGGCCACCCGGCCGACCGCGTCTGGACCGGCATCGCCCTGCACACCACCCCCGAGATCCCGCTCCACATGGCGCCGGAGATCGCGCTGGTCACCCGGGGCGTCGAGCTGGATGTCCTGGGCCTCGGCTACCACGCGGTCTCCGACGACGAGCGGGCCGCGGTGGTCGCGGCCCACCCTCGCCCCGACTTCAAGAACCGGATCCTCGCCGCCTTCACCGAGGGCATCCGCGAGCGTCCCGAGACCACCTTCGGCAACGTCAAGGCGGACGTGCTGGAGCACTTCGTGCCCGACTTCGTGCGCGGCGACTTCGTCGAGGTGATCAAGAACTCCGACTGGTCGGAGTAGGAGCGGCGGAACCAGGAACGCCGGGACGCCGGGAACTCTGCAGGCGAACTCAGATCAGCACGACGGTCTTGCCCCGTGCCCCGCCGACCGCGTACCGGGCCAGCGCGTCGGGGACCTGCTCCAGCGCGATGGTCCGCTCGACCGGCACCCTGATCCGCCCCGCGGCGGCTTCATCGGTGATGCGGGCCAGCAGGCCGGGCTTGTCCTCCATCATGTAGTTGATGACGGTGATCCGCTCGGAGGCGAGCAGCTCCGGGGAGGCGGTGTTGGTCGCCGAGATCGCGAACCCGCCATCGCGGACGACAGTGCTGTACGTGCCGAAGCGGTCCCGGTCGCGGGTGAGGTCGAGGAACACGTCGACGCCGTCGGGATGGCTCTTGCGCACCACCTCGGCGACGTCGTTCGCGGAGTAGTCAATGGTCTGCGACGCCCCGAGGCCGCGGATCCACTCGTCCGCGTCGGCCCGCGCCGTGGCGACGACCTCGGCTCCGCGGGCGGCCGCGAGTTGCACGGCGAACACCCCGACGCCGCCGGTGGCGCCCACGATCAGGATCGATCGGCCGGGTCCCAGGCCCAGGTACTCCACGACGCCGAGGGCTGTCATGCCCGCGGTGGGCAGCGCGGCGGCGATCTCGGCGGACAGGCCGTCCGGCACGCGGCGCAGCGCTCCGTGGCTGGGCGACGCGGCGATGACCGCGTAGTCGGCGAAGGTGCCGCGGCCCAGCGGGGCGTCGAAGAACTGGCCGTGGACGACATCCCCCGGTGCGAACCCGGTCACCGCCGCGCCGACCTCGACGACCGTGCCCACGCCGTCCGTTCCCAGCACGAGCGGCCGGGTCGTCGGCAGCGACAACAGACCGTCGGCGACGCTCATGTCGACCGGGTTCAACGACGCCGCGGTCATCCGCACCAGGACCTCGCCCGGGCCCGGGCTCGGCACCGGCAGGTCCGCGAGCGTGGGCTTGCCGCCTATTTCAGATACTGCGATGGCTCGCATGGATGTCTCCTGTTTCGTTCTGTCCGCTCGGATACCGGCGGATCACCACCACCAGTCAATCCGCGGCGCACCCGGAGCTGAAGGACCGATTCGGTCGCCTTTGATACCCTGGAGGTATGAATGACCTGGAGACGCGCCAGCTTCGGTACTTCGTCGCGGTGGCGGAGGAGCTGAACTTCGGGCGCGCGGCCGAGCGGCTGGGGATGGCGCAGCCGCCGTTGTCGCGGGCGATCCGGGAGCTGGAGCGGCAGCTCGGCGTGCCGTTGCTGGAGCGCACGACCCGCCGGGTGCAGCTGACGCCGTCCGGCGAGGTCCTGCTCCGGGACGCGCGCACGGCGCTCGACGCGGTCAGCGCGGCGGGGCGGCGCGCGCAGCACGCGGGGGAGACGACGCCGCAGCTGCGCGTCGCACTGAAGGCGGACGTCGACGGCGGCCTGCTCCCGCGGATCCTCGAAGCGTACGCGGCGCAGAACACCGGCCAACCGGTCGCGTTCATGCTCGGGCGCTACGGGGAGCAGGCGGCGGCGCTGCGCGACGGACGTGCCGACGTCGCGCTGGTGCTGGATCCCGGCGGCATCCGGGGCGTGGACTTCGAGCCCTTGCTGAGCGAACCGTTCCTGCTCGCCGTCGCCGCGACCGACCCGTTGGCGGCCTACTCAGAGGTCTGTCTCGCCGACCTGGCCGGCCGCATGATGCCCGGCGGCGAGCCTGCGGATCAGGGCCCTGTGTCGGCGCAGGTGTGCAGCCTCGGCGGTCTGCCGCAGTCCGGCTCCGACAGCTTCGGGCAGGCGATCAACGGCTCCCGGTCCGCCAACTCCGACCTGCCCGAGATCTTCCGCCTCATCGAGTTGGGCCGCACGGTCTGCTTCTTCCCGGTTTCGCTCACCGCTCGGTATCCGCGCCCTGACATCGTCTACCTGCCGGTGAAGGACGTGCCGCCGGCGACGCTCGCCGTCGCCTGGCCGCAGGATTCGCGCTCGACGGCGGTAGCGGCGTTCGTGCGCGCCGCCACCGAGGTAGCCGCTGCTGCCGGGCGGGCCGCCACCGAAGTCGCCGCTGCCGCCGGGCGCGCCGCCACCGAGGTCGCCGCTGCCGCCGGGCACGCTGTCGCAGTCGCCGGCGCGGCTCAGGGTTGATAGATCCCCGCTACTCCTCCCGAGCCTCCGCCTCGATCTCCGCCTCAGCCGCCTCCTCCATCGCCGCCGTCCGCCGCGGCCGCCCCTTGCGCAGCAGCAGGTTGATCGCCAGCGCCGTCCACCCCGTCTGGTGCGAAGCCCCGATGCCGGCGCCGGTGTCGCCGTGGAAGTACTCGTGGAACGGGATCTGGTCGTGCCAGGCCTCGTCCTCCTGGAACAGCTTCACGTCGCCGAACACCGGGCGCTGCCCCGCCTCGTCATTCAGGAAGACGCCGACCAGCCGGTGCGCCAGGTCGTCGGCGATCGCGCCGTAGGTCGCCTGGTTCTGCGAGCCGGTCGGGTACGGGATCGTGATGCCGTCGCCGAAGAAGTCCTGGTGCCGGTCCAGGGCGTCGATCAGCAGGTAGTTCACCGGGAACCAGACCGGCCCGCGCCAGTTGCTGTTCCCGCCGAACATCGTGGTGTGCGACTCGCCCGGCTCGTAGCTGACGCTGTAGTCGGTGCCGTTGACGTTCAGCCGGTACGGCTGGTCCTTGTGCACCCGGGACAGCGCACGCAGCCCGTGGTCCGACAGGAACTCGCCCTCGTCGAGCATCCGCTCCAGCACCCGCGGCCGCTGGTCGAACGTCATCATCGTGAGCAGCCGGTGCGTCTTGTTCATGTCGACGCAGCCCATCAACAGGTCGGCCTTGTCGGTCTGGTTCTCGAAGAACCACTTCACCCGCTTGCGCAGCTCCGGCACGGCGTCCATGGCCTCGGCGCTCACCGAGGTGGTGGCCACGAGCGGCAGCAGGCCCACCACCGAGCGGACCTTCATCGGGATGGTGCTGCCGTCGCGGGTGCGGAGTACGTCGTAGAAGAAACCGTCCTCCTCGTTCCACAGCCCGATCTTGTTCGCGGCGGCGGCGATCAGGCCGAAGTGCTCGAAGAACTTCATCACCAGCTCGTGGTAGACCGGGTCGTGCTCGGCCAGGACCAGGGCGATCTCCATGAGGTTCAGCGAGTACATCGCCATCCAGGCGGTGCCGTCGCTCTGCTCCAGCAGGTCGCCGACCGGGACGCCGGCGTCCCGGTCGAAGGGGCCGATGTTGTCCAGGCCGAGGAAGCCGCCTTCGAAGACGTTGTTGCCGTCGGCGTCGGCGCGGTTCACCCACCAGGTGAAGTTCATCAGCAGCTTGTGGAACACGCGCTTGAGGAACACGTGGTCGCGGCAGCCGTCGGCGCGGTAGATCTGCAGCGCGGTCCAGGCCTGGACCGGCGGGTTGTCGTCGCTGAACGCCCACTCGTACGCCGGGACCTGGCCGCTGGGGTGCAGGTACCACTCCTGGAGCAGCAACAGCAGCTGTTCCTTGGCCATCTTCGGGTCGATCTCGCCCAGCGCCACACAGTGGAACGCCAGGTCCCAGGCCGCGAACCACGGGTACTCCCACGGGTCCGGCATGAGGATGACGTCGCGCGCCGACAGCGTCCACCAGTGCGCGTTCCGGCCGTGTTCCCGGCCCTCCGGCGGCGTGGGCTGCGACGGGTCGCCCTCCAGCCACCGCGAGACGTTGTAGTGGTAGTACTGCTTGGACCACATCAGCCCGGCGACCGCCTGGCGCAGCACGTTCGCCTCGTCGGCGGTGCAGGCGTCCGGGGTCAGCTCCGCGAAGTACTCGTCGGCCTCGGCCTCGCGCCGCGCCATCAGCTCCTCGAAGCCGGTGTCCAGGTCCGCCGGGCCCACGGCCTCGCTGTCCGGGCCCTCCGAGCGCAGCCGCAGCCGGATCTCCGCGGTGCCGCCGGCCGGGACGGTCAGCACGTAGTGCAACGCGCCCTTGGTCCCGCGGCGCTCCGGGTTCACGGTGTCCGCGCCGGAGACCACGTGGTCGTTGATCCCGTCCTTGGGATACGCCGGGCCGTCGCTGTTCCACAGCCGCCGGTCGTTCGTCACGTTGTCGCAGACCAGCGCCTCGGGCTCACCGGAGCCGGTCAGCGCGAGCCGCCCGAGCAGCCGGTGCTCGCCGACCAGGGTGCCGCCGTCGCCGGTCAGCACCGGCACCGCCTCGCGGCCGGCCAGGCCCCACGACCAGGTGTTCCGGAACCACATGTGCGGCAGGACGTGCAGCGTCTCCTCGTCCGGACCCTTGTTCTCCACCTTCACGCGGATGCACATGTCCTCCGGCCCGGACTTCGCGTACTCGGCGGTGATGCGCCAGTAGCGGTCGTCCTGGAAGGCTCCGGTGTCCACGAGTTCGTACTCCGGGTCCTGCGTGCCGCGCTCGCGGTTGGTGTGGACCAGGTCGTTGTACGGGAACTCGTTCTGCGGGTAGTGGTACCGCCAGCGCATCCAGGAGTGGGTCGGCGTGGAGTCCAGGTACCACCAGTAGTCCTTGACGTCCTCGCCGTGGTTGCCCTCGTTGCCGGTCAGGCCGAAGGCACGCTCCTTCAGGATCGGGTCGCGGCCGTTCCAGAACGCCAGGGAGAAGCAGAAGTACTGATCGACGTCGCAGATGCCGGCCAGGCCGTCCTCGTTCCAGCGGTAGGCCCGCGATCGCGCGTGGTCGTGCGGGAAGTAGTCCCAGGCCGTGCCGCCGGGGGAGTAGTCCTCGCGGACGGTGCCCCACGCCCGCTCCGACAGATACGGACCCCACGCACGCCAAGGCTCGTTTTCCTCGCCGTCGTACTGGTCCAGACGCGCCTGCTCTGCTGTGGTCACCGCGTGCCCTCGCGTTCCTTGGGTACCGTTGCGGTTCGACCCTACGCAGCACTCACGAAATGCGCTCGATAAAGACCACTGCGAATATGGCGGTCGTGGCGATCTCCAATCCGCACGTCTTCGGCACCCGGCTGTGCGGCGACCTCTCTGAGGGCGCGGCCCGGGAATGGCTTGTACCCGATGGCGCCGGAGGTTATGCCATGGGGACTGTGAGCGGGCTCCGGACCCGCAGGTATCACGCTCTGTTAGTGGCAGCGGAGAACGGCGGCAGCGCGCGCCGGGTCGGTCTGGCCAGTCTCGATCCGGTACTCGTGACGCCCTCCGGGGCCGAGATACGCCTCGCTGTGCACGAGTGGGCCTCCGGTGCGATCGCCCCGGACGGCCACACGCTCCTGGAGAGCTTCACCCTTTCGCGCGGACTTCCTCGCCGGCGCTGGCGGGTCGGCGACATCGTGCTGGAGGCCGAACTCGCCGCGGTCCACGGCCGGCCCGCCTACGGCTACGTCTACCGCCTGCTCGCCGGCGGCCCGGTGACGCTGCGCGTCGAAGCCCTGTGCACGTGGCGCGACCAGCACGGCGACCGGTTCGCTGGCGGCGGCGACCTCCGGCAGCGGCCGACCGCCGACGGCGTGGTCGTCGAGGACGCCTACCGCATCGCCGGACCCGGCTGGACCCCCGACGGCCAGTGGTACCGCGACGTGTACCTGCGCGAGGAGGCCGCACGCGGCCTCGGCGCGCGCGAGGACCTGTGGTTCGCCGGGTCGTTCTCAGCCCTGCTGGCCGGCCCCGGGCAGACCCTGGAGGTCACAGCCTGGGCCGGCGACCTGGACGCCGCGCCGCTGCCGGCCGCGCAGATCGTCGCGGCGGCCCACGACCGCGCCGCCGCGATCGAGGCCAAGGCCGCTGACCCGGTGGCCGCCGAGCTGCTGCTGGCCGCCGACGCGTTCGTCATCGACCGAACGGCCGCCGACGGGACGCAGGCGCCGGATGTGATCGCGGGGTACCCGTGGTTCGGGACGTGGTCGCGGGACACGATGCTGTCTTACGACGGCCTGTTCCTGAGCGCACAGCGTGCTGACGAGGGCCGCCGCCTGTTGCGCGCCTACGCCGCGACGCTGTCCGAGGGCATGCTCGCGAACACCGCCGACACCGGTTCGGTCGAGTACAACACCGCCGACGGCACGCTGTGGTTCGTGCACGCCGTCGGCCGGCATGTCGCCGCCACCGGCGACGCGGACCTCGCCGCCGAGTTGGTCCCGGCCCTGGACGGCATCCTGCAGGCGCACCTGGACGGCACCCGCTACGGCATCCGGGTGGATCCCGCCGACTCGCTGCTCACGCAGGGCGCCGACGGGTACGCGCTGACCTGGATGGACGCGCGGGTCGACGGTCGGCCGATTACGCAGCGCAGCGGAAAGGCCGTCGAGATCAACGCGCTCTGGATCAACGCACTGGGAACCGTCGCCGACCTGTACAAGGCGACCGGCCGGGACGCCACGACTGTGCTGCACCGGCGCGAGGCCGCCGCGACCTCGTTCCGACGCCGCTTCCCGAACCCGGACTCCGGGCTCTACGACGTGGTCGACGGCCCGGCCGGCGACGACGCCTCGCTGCGTCCGAACCAGCTGCTCGCCTACAGCCTCCCGTACGCGCCGCTGCGCGGACAGGCACCGGCGGCGGTCGTCGGCGAGAAGCTGATGACGCCGCTCGGTCTGCGCACTCTGTCGCCGGACGATCCGGCCTACCAGAGGCACCACCGCGGATCCTCCGAGCAGCGCGACGCCGCCTATCACCAGGGCACCGTGTGGCCGTGGCTGCTCGGGCCGTACCGCGACGCCGTCGCCGCCTCGGCTGCCTCGGCCGGCGCAGCCGGCGGACCGGCCGGCGGATCGGCCGACAGCCCGGCCGCCGACCCGGTCGCGACCATCCTCGGCGGACTCCCCGGCCACCTCGGCGAAGCCGGGCTCGGCTCGGTCTCCGAGACCGCCGACGGCGCCGCCCCCCATGCCACCACCGGCTGCCCGTTCCAGGCGTGGTCGGTGGCCGAAGCCCTTCGCTGCTGGACCACGAGCTTTTTCCACCGCACATGAACCACCGAGCACAACCAAGGGGAGCAATGCCCATGTCCGCACCGGTGCGCGAGCTGACGATGACGAAAGAAGAGAACGACGCGATGGCGGTGGTCCGGGCCACGGTCCCGGCGCCACCCCGGCCGGCGTCCCGGAGCCTGCGGATCCTGATGCTCTCCTGGGAGTACCCGCCGGTGGTCGTGGGCGGCCTGGGCCGGCACGTCCACGCGCTGGCCCGGAACCTGGCGCGGGCCGGCCACCAGGTCACCGTCGCCACCCGGCACGCCCCCGGCGCGCCGCTGGACGAGATCATCGAGGGCGTGCGGGTCGTGCGCGCGCCGGCCGACCCGCCGGCCATCCCCTTGGACACCCCGCACCTGCTCGCCTGGACGATGGCCTTCAACCACACCCTGACCCGCGCCGCCCTGCACGCCGCCGACACCGGCGAGTTCGACCTGGTCCACGCGCACGACTGGCTGGTCACCCACACCGCGATCACCATGCGCGACCACCTGCGGGTGCCGCTGGTGGCCACCGTGCACGCCACCGAGGCCGGACGCCACCAGGGCTGGCTTCCCGGCGACCTGAACCGCGCGATCCACTCTGTCGAGTGCTGGCTCGGGGCGGAGGCCGAGCGCGTGCTGGTGTGCTCCAAGTACATGGGACGCGAAGTCGACGCCCTGCTCGGGGTGTCCGCCGCGAAGACCGCCGTCATCCCCAACGGCGTCGATCTGCCGCGCTGGTCGCCCAACCGGATGGACGTCGCCGCCGCGCGCTCCCGCTACGCCGGCGACGGGCCGCTGATCGGGTTCGCCGGCCGCCTGGTCTATGAGAAGGGCGTCCAGCACCTGCTGCACGCCGTGCCCGAGCTGCGTCGCCGGCACCCCGGACTGCGCGTGGTGATAGCCGGCGACGGACCGCAGCGCGGCGAACTGGAGGCCACCGTCGGCCGCCTGGACCTGCATCACGAGGTCAGCTTCACCGGCTTCGTCCCGGCCCGCGGCCTGTCCTCGACCATGGCCTCCACCGACGCGATGGTGGTGCCGAGCATCTACGAGCCCTTCGGCCTGGTGGCGCTGGAAGCCGCGGCCGCCGGGGCGCCGCTGGCGGTCTCGGAGACCGGCGGGCTGGCCGAGATCGTCGAGCCGGGCGTGACCGGCCTGAGGTTCCCGGTCCGGGACGCCGAGGCGCTGACCGAGTCTGTCAGCTCCCTGATCAGCGACCGCGAGTCGGCGCGGGCCATGGCCGACGCCGCACGCGCGATGGTGCGCGAGCGCTACGGCTGGGACGACGTCGCGGTGGCCACCGCCGGGATCTACTCCAGCGTGGTGACCAAGGCCAAGGTCAAGCGGCCGCCGAACCTGTGGCGCAGCCACGACGTCCCGGACCGCGAGGCCGTGCACATCCCCCAGGGCAACCTGCTGGAGTCGGCGGGGTTGCTGCCGTGACGTGGAACGGGGGAACCGCCGTGGGGGCCGGCGGGACGCGCCTGCAGGATATTCAGGACATTGATGTCGACTGGTCGTCGCTTTCCGTACCGGACGACCCGCGCTACTGGCGGCGGTTCGGCGCGCACGTGCGAGCTGAGGAGTCCGGCGGCGTCGAGGCGATCACCGGCGTCGAGTTCGCGGTGTGGGCGCCGAACGCCCAGCAGGTGAACGTCGAGGGCGACTTCAACGACTGGAACCCGCACCGCGGCGTGGAGTTGCGGCGCGATGACTCGGGCCGCTGGTCGGGGTTCGCGCTCGACGCCCGGCCCGGCCACCGGTACAAGTACAAGATCCTCGGCCGCGACGGGGTGTGGCGGTTGAAGGCCGATCCGGTGGCGTTCGCCGCCGAGACGCCGCCGGCTTCGGCCTCGGTGGTGTTCGACTCCCGGCATCAGTGGACTGACGACGCCTGGATGGCGCGGCACCGCACCGGCGAGCGCTACTCGTTCAACGAGCCGATGTCGGTGTACGAGGTGCACCTGGCGTCCTGGCGGCCCGGGCTGTCCTACGACCAGCTCGCCGAGCAGCTGGTCGGGCACGTCGCGGGGCTGGGCTTCACGCACGTGGAGTTCCTGCCGGTCATGGAGCACCCCTTCGGCGGATCGTGGGGGTACCAGACCACCGGCTTCTACGCCCCGACCGCGCGTCTCGGCGATCCGGACGGGCTCCGCCGGCTCATCGACGCCTTCCACCGGGCCGGCGTCGCGGTGATCCTGGACTGGGTGCCGGCGCACTTCCCGCGTGACGACTGGGCTTTGGCCTGGTTCGACGGCGCGCCGCTGTATGAGCACCCTGACCCGCGCCGCGGCGAGCACCCGGACTGGGGCAGCCTGATCTTCGACTTCGGACACCCCGACGTGCAGAACTTCCTCATCGGCAGCGCGCTGTACTGGATCGAGGAGTTCCACGCCGACGGACTCCGCGTCGACGCCGTGTCCTCGATGCTGTTCCTGGATTACTCGCGGGCGCCGGGGACGTGGGAGCCGAACTGCTTCGGCGGCAACGCGAACCTGCAGGCCCTCGACTTCATCAAGATGCTGACGAACGAGGTCCACGACCGGCACCCCTCGGTCGTCATGGTCGCCGAGGAGTCGGCCGCCTGGCCCGGGGTCACGCACCCGGTCGCCGACGGCGGCCTCGGCTTCGACGTGAAGTGGAACCTCGGGTGGATGAACAACACCCTGACCTGCCTCACCGTCGACCCCCTGTTCCGCCGCTACCACTGGGACGACCTCCGCAGGCCCTCGGCGTACGCCTTCATGGAGCACGACCTGCTCCCGCTGTCGCACGACGAGGTGGTCCACGGCAAGGGCTCGCTGGCCGGCAAACTGCCGGGCTGGCGCGGCCAGCAGAAGGACGGCCTGCGCGGCCTGCTGGCGTACCAGTGGGCCTTCCCCGGCAAGCACCTGCTGTTCATGGGCGCCGAGTTCGCCCAGCGCGGCGAATGGAGCGAGCAGTGGGGCCTGGACTGGGCCGACGCCGCCGACGGCGACGGCGTGACCCGCCAGATCGCCGACATGAACCGCCGCTACACAGAGCTGCCGGCACTCTGGTCACGCGACGACGACCCCGGCGCCACCCACTGGGGCGCAGCCGACGCCGACGGCAACCTGATCGCCTTCGTCCGCTACGGCCGCGACGAGGACGCCCTGGTCTGCGTCACGAACTTCTCCGGCCAGGAGATCCGTGACCGGCGCATCGGCCTGCCGTGGGGCGGCACGTGGCACGAGGTGCTGAACACGGACTCGCGCGACTACGACGGCGCCGGTGCGGGCAACCTCGGCACGGTCACGGCTGACGCCGAGCAGGGGCAGGACTGGCTGCCGGCTTCGGGAGTGGTGACGGTCGGGGCTTATGCGACGGTGTGGCTTGCCGGGAAGTACGGGCACTGACTCAGTGTCGGAATGATGGACCGCCCTAGCGCGCCGCCGAGTTGCGAGGCGGCGCGCTAGGTCCGGCGTGAAACGGCGCGCGCTCGGCTCATGTGCCGGCGCGCGCTGTCGGCTGTTAGTGGCCTGCTACTCCGCGGCCGAGTCGTACCAGCGCAGCACCCGCAGTGCCCGCAACGTGTTCCACCGGCTCGGCTTGCCTTCCCCGTCGTCGATCGGGAAGTGCATGTCGCCGGGGTGCGGGTTCTCCAGTAGCCACCGGCCGTCGGCATCCTGCTTGCCGCGCACCAGCTCGACCGCCTCCGTCACTCGCTCGTCGGGCTTAACCTCGGCCGCGCGTAGGTAGTCCAGGCCGCGCAGCACGTCGTAGTGCCAGAACGTCGGGTGCGAGAACTGCGTCCAGGCCGAGAGGTGCTCGCCGGTCGACAGGCGGCGGAACATCTGCCGTTGCAGCAGGTACTCCTGGCCGCGCGTCACGGCTTCGGTCACCTGCGGCCCGCCGCCGACGGCCCGGTCGTACTCCGTCAGCCCCTCCAGCACCTCGATCGTGGTGTGGAACGAGCCGCGCGTGGAGCCGTTCTCCTGCTCGCAGTTCCAGCCGCCGTCGGCCATCTGCTCGCCGAGCAACCGGGCCACGATCGGCGAGATGTCCACGCCGTAGTACGCCCCGAGTGCGACCGTGCGGCCGTTGATGCAGGGCTCCACCTCCCCGGCGAAGAACGGCTCGCCGTCGTGCTCCCACCGCGCGTTCGCATGAACCCGCGCCACGGCGTCGCGCACCGCCGGGTCGCCCGGCTCGACGCCGAACAATCGCATCAGCGTCAAGCTCCAGGCGATCGACGTCCATTCGGGGAACAAGGTGCCCTGGCGGGACGCGTCCATCGACCGCCACCACTGCGCGGCCTTCTCGGAGGAGAACGTCGGGGTGCCTGTCGGCCACTTGCCGTCTGGCTGCTGCAGCGCCAGCAGCCGGCCGCCCCAGCCGTCGGACAGCACGCGCGTCCGCTCGGCCGCGACCTGCTCCTCGGGCGCGTCGGCGAGGTCGCGCAGGACCTGCCAGCGGATCGCGGGATCGCTGTCCAGCAGCCAGTCGACGACGTCCATGACCGATCTGTCCTCCTCTACGGCACTGCCCCCACAAAAACCTACTTCACCTCCGCCCTCCGCACCCGCATCACCCCGAGCGCCATCGGCACCCCGATCCACAGCGCGGAGGCCACCACCAGCTGGATCCAGCCCTTCCCCGTGATGTCGTGACTGTAGAGCGGCGACTGCGCCTGGTTCAGATCGAACCAAGCCGTCGTGCTCTTCGACCCCGACCCGAAGAACGCGCTGAACATGTTTGGCACCACGAACGCGACCAGGATCGCCGCCGCCGTGACCAGCAGAGCCATCCCCAGCGCGATCCCCAGCAGCAGCCAGCTGATCAGCACCACCGTCACCTCGCCCGACACCTGCCCGGCGAAGCCCCAGCTCCCCTTGCCGCCGCGCACCGCCATGCCCAGCACGTTCCCGACGACCGACGTCACCAGCATCACCGCGCTCAGCCCCACCCCCAGCGCCAGCGCCGCGACCACCTTCGCCAGCAGCACCCGCCCGCGCTTGGGCTCCAGCACGAACGTGACCAGCCCGGTCCGCTGGCTCCACTCGCTGGTCATGGTCAGGATCCCGAGGATCGGCAGCAGGATCTTCTCCGGTGTCGACGTGAAGTCGACGAACTTCGCGTAGTTCAGGTCCTTCGTCGCCATCGAGAACACCATGACGACCGCCACGATCGGCGTGGCCGCCAGCAGCGTGGCCAGCAGCCACCGCCCGGCCCTGGTGTCGGTGAGCTTGCGCAGCTCGGTGCGCACCAGGCGCCTGAACGGGATCGGCGAGGAAGCCCGATCGATCGGCGCGATCTGTGCGATAGAAGCAGTGGAAGAAGCGGTGCTCATGACCTCACGTCCTCTCGTGCGTCGTCGGCGGTCAGCCGCAGGAACAGCTGCTCCAGGCCCCCGTCGTCGGCGGTCCGCAGCTCGCGCAGGGTGATCCCGGCCGCGGCGGCGATGTTGGCGATGTGCTCGGCGGCGGCGCTGACGGTGAACCCGCCGTCCGGATGGTCGGTGAACGGCACGCCGGCCGCGCGCATCGCCGCGGCCAGCCCCTCGTCGTCGGTGCTGCGCACGGCCACGCCGCTGCCGGCCAACAGGTCGTTCTTGGCGCCCCGGGCCACGATCCGGCCGCGGCCGATCACCACCAGCTCGTCGGCGACGACCTCGATCTCGTGCAGCAGGTGCGAGGACAGCAGCACACTGCCGCCGGCGTCGGCGAACTCCTTCAGCAGGGTCCGCATCCAGTGGATGCCAGCCGGGTCCAACCCGTTGGCCGGCTCGTCGAGGATCAGGACACTGGGATCGCCGAGGAGCGCGTGCGCGACGCCGAGCCGCTGGCGCATCCCCAGGGAGTAGGTGCCGGTGCGGCGCCGGGACTCGGCCGCCGACAGCCCGACCTTCTCGATCATCTCCTCGGCCCGGCGGTCGGGCAGGCCCATCATCATCGCCCCGAGCCGCAGGACCTCCAGGCCGGTGCGGCCGCTGTGCTGCGCGGAGGCGTCCAGCAGCACGCCGACCCGGCGCCCGGGGTTGACCAGCTCGGTGTAGTGCCGGCCCAGCACCGTGGCCGAGCCGCCGGTCGGCGCGGTCAGCCCGACGAGCATGCGCAGCGTCGTGGACTTCCCGGCGCCGTTGGGACCGAGGAACCCGGTGATCGAACCGTGCGGTACGTCGAAGGAGATCGCGTCGACGGCCCGGGTGCCCCGATAGTCCTTGCGGAGATCCGCGACTTTGATCGCGGCTGAGGTGTTCATGAACGCTCCCGTGGTGTTCGGCTGGTTGATACGCCTCCAGCCTGCGGCGCGGGAGCCTTCCGGTCGTCGGTGCGGGAACGTAACTTCGGCCTGCGCCGACCGCACTACGCGAAGCCGTCAGGAAGTAGGCCCGGCGACCAACCCGGACTGATACGCGAACACCACCAGCTGCGCCCGATCCCGTGCGTGCAGCTTCACCATCGCCCGGCTGACATGCGTCCGCGCCGTCGCCGGACTCACCACCAACTCCGCGGCGATCTCCTCATTGCTCATCCCGAGCGCCGCGAGCCCCACCACCTCGCGCTCGCGGTCGGTGAGCAGGTTCATCGTCGCCGGGACCAGCGTCGGGCGGCTCGGCTTGGCGGTGAACTCCGTGATCAGCCGCCGCGTCACGCTCGGGGACAGCAGCGCCTCGCCCTGCGCCACCTCACGCACGGCCCGGACCAGATCGGCCGGCTCGGTGTGCTTGACCAGGAACCCGCTCACCCCGGACCGCAGAGCCTCGAAGACGTACTCGTCCAGCTCGAACGTCGTCAGCACGATGATCCGCACGTCCGCCAGCGCCGGATCCCCGCAGATCTGCCGGGCCGCGGCCAGCCCGTCCAGGCCGGGCATGCGGATGTCCATCAGCATCACGTCCGGCTGTGCCGAGCCGGCCAGCTCCAGCGCGGCCAGACCGTCCTCGGCGTGGCCGACCACGGTCATGTCGTCCTCGGCGTCCAGGATCATCGCGAACCCGGCCCGGACCAGCGACTGGTCGTCGGCGAGTGCCACCCGGATCATGAGCGTGCCTCCCATCGGGCGCGGACCAGGAATCCGCCCTCTGCGGTGTGTCCGGCGTGGAAGACCCCGCCGGTGGACGTGACGCGTTCCCGCATGCCGCGGATCCCGACCCCGCTGCCCGCGGAGGCGGAGCCCGTAGCCCTGTTCCCGGCGGCAGCCGGACCGCTGTCACTGATCGCGATCGACAATCCCGAATCCCCGACGGCGACCACTTCGACCCGGGCCTTCCCCGCCGTGGAATGCCGAATGACGTTGGTCAGCGACTCCTGCACGATCCGGTACGCCGCCGTCCCGACCGCCGGCGAGACCCCCGCAGCGGTGCCGTCGTCGACCACCTCGACCGCCAACCCCGACGCCGCCACCGAGTCCGCCAAGCGCGCGATCTGCCCCACCCCCGGAGCGGGCGCCCGATCAGCCTGCTGCGATTCGTCCCGCAGTACCGAGAGCATCGCTCCTAACTCCTCCAACACCTCGCCGCTGGCACGCCGGATCGCCACCAGCGCCTCGCCGGCCGCCTGCGGCCGCCGGTCGATCACATGCGCCGCAGCCGCCGCCTGCACGTTGATCGTCGCCATCGCGTGCGCCACGCTGTCGTGCAGATCGCGCGCGATCCGCAGCCGCTCCTCGGCGACCCGGCGCAGGGCGACCTCCTCCTGCGTCAGCTCCAGGAACCGCGCCCGCTCCCGCAGCGCCTCGATCCGCTCGCGGCGGTCGCGCAGCGCGTCGCCGGTCAGGATCGCCGCCGCCGACCAGCCCAGGAAGATCAGCGGCAGCACCAGGCCCGAGGAGCCGAACACGGCCGCGGCCAGGGTCAGCGCGGCGAGCATGATCCCGGCCCAGGCCAGCGCGGTCCGGCGGCTGGTCTGCCAGCTCACCCCGGCCAGCGAGATCCAGCCCACGGCCCACACCGGACCGTCCGGATACCGGCGCGCGATCTCCGCGCACAGGACGAAGGAAGCGAGCGCCGCCGCCGTCCGCGGCCGCCGCCGGATCATCGCCACGGCCCCGCCCGCCAGCACCAAGAGCACGTACTGCACGGCATCGGCGGCCCGGCTGTCCGGGCCCGCCGAGAGGTGCGCCGAGGTCGTGACCAGCACCGTCGCCGTGACGACGCCGACCGCCGCTTCGGGCAGCCGAGGGGGAACCCGGACCATGCTCCCACGCTAGGCGCGACGCCCCTCGCGGCACGTCCTACCAGGGCAGCAACTACGGCATACGCCCGGCGGAGTACTGCCGCCGCGTCCCGGAGTAGTACCCGACCGAACCGAAACAGCAACGTCGAAACAGCAATGCCGAAGGGGCGCACCCGATCTCAGCACCCGCAGACTCGAAGGCGGAAAGCCATTCAGCACCGAACGCCGAGGGGGACTCGTGCCCGAAGTCCGTGCGCGCCGACCTGACCGGAACCGACGCGCGCCGGCGGTGACGAGAATCAGCCCTCAGCGATGGATCGAGGTGCGGGCCGCCCTGCGCGAGGTCGCGGAGCGCTTCGGCCGCCTCGTGCTCGCCGGCGATCCGGACGCGATGGCCACTGCGGACTGGACCGTCGCCGACACCGCGGCGCACGTGGCCGCGATCGCGTGGCAGTACACGTCGCTGGTCATCTCCTACGACACCGAGCGGCCCATCGACGGAGTCAGGGAACTGCTTCTGAGCACCACCGTCGACAACATCCACACCGGGCTGAACGAGGCGATGCGGCGCAACTTCACGCAGCGTGACCCGGTGGCGCTGGTGGCGACGCTGCGTTCGTCGGTGGCCAGGGTGCTGGAGCTGACCGAGGACGCCGACCCGGCCTCGACGGTGGTCTGGCTCGGCGGCGCGAGCCTGCCGCGCGCCGGACTGCTGGCGCATCTGACCAACGAGATGCTGCTGCACGGCCGGGACATCGCGCGGGCCGGCGGTCGGCCCTGGCCGATCCCGGAGCGACAGGCCGCACTGTTCTTCGAGCTCTTCATCGTGGAGATCATCCGCAACGGCGTCGGCGTGCTGCTGGACGTCGCCGGGCCGCCGCGTCCGGGACGCATCGCCGTGGAGTTCCGCAGCGCTTACACCGATCCGGTGGCGATCGTCGTCACCGACGGTGTGGTGTCGGTGGAGGAGCCGGGCCCGGATGTGGACGTGCGCCTGTTCTTCCGGCCCGCCGCGCTGAATCTGATGCTGTTCCACCACGTGGGACGTCTGCGGACGGTGCTGAGCGGCGGAGTGCGGGCGTGGGGCAGACGTGTGTGGCTGCTTCCAGCGTTTTTGCGGAAGGTCCGGCTGCCCTGAGTTGAATTCATCTCAGCTGAATCCCCGATAGACGTCGCGTTCCCGTGGCGTCGCGTGCCGTCATGCCCCGATGTGTGTCGGGGATATTTCGGCGTGCCCGGATATGGATTTCCGCAGGGCCCTCACACTGAGTAGCGGAGCAATTCCGGAGAAGCACCATCGAAGCCAGTGGACGCATGCTGAGGATAAGGGCGGGATGCCCATGATGCGGCAAGACCATGACGTCGTCTTGTCCCATGTCGTGTTTCAAAACTCCGGCCCATCGAGCCCATGTGCCCTGTACGGAAACAGCAAGCCGCAACTCGTTGATGGAGAAGAGGAGTAGGGAATGGCGTTCTCCGAACGTCTTCGCAGACTGGTTCCCGGCGTCACGGCGCTGATTCTCGGAATCGTGATGGTCTTCGTTGCCAATGCCCCGGTCCAGGCCAGCGGCGGTGACGCGGTCGCCAAGCAGTTCTCCTTCCAGGAGATGCCGATCGCCTTCCCGCCGGGATACGACAGCCTTCCACAGCAAACCGTCCGCCAGGTGAATCCGGCTTATTACAAGATCCGGTCCTGGATATCGTCGGTCGGCGCCGGAGTGGCGATCAACGACCTGGTCGGGCACGGCAAGGCCGACGGGATGTGCGTCGTGGACACCCGGACCGACAAGGTGGTGGTGACCTACACGCCGACCGCCCCGGCCGCCGACCGGTTCACGCCGTTCACCCTGGACCCGGCGCCGCTGCCGTACGACGGCACGTCGATGGCCCCGATGGGCTGCACCCCCGGCGACTTCCTCGGCGACGGCCGGATGGACCTGCTGGTCAGCTACTGGGGCCGGACTCCGGTGCTGTTCCTGGCCAAGTCCGACGCGACCACGCCGTCGGCCAACGCTTACAAGCCAGTGGAGCTCGTCCCGTCGGCCAGCCCGGACGGCAAGTACCACGGGCCGCAGTGGAACACCAACGCCATCGCCGTCGGCGACTTCGCCGGCCACGGCCACCCCGACATCATCGTCGGGAACTACTTCCCGAACTCCGCGGTCCTGGACCCGCACGGGCAGAAGAACGTCCAGATGCCCAACAGCCTGTCCAGCGCCAACAACGGCGGGGGCGCGCATGTGCTGCGCTGGGTGAGCGCGACCTCGGGCACCGACCCGACGGTCAGCTACGTCGAGGACCAGGACGCCATCCCGTTCGCGAACTCCGCGGGCTGGACGCTGGCCATCGCCTCGGCCGACCTCACCGGCGACGGGCTTCCGGACGTCTACATCGCCAACGACTTCGGGCACGCCTTCGTGCTGCACAACGTCTCGGACGGCAACACCGTCAAGTTCTCCACCGTCTTCGGCAAGCGCACGCCGACCACCCCGAAGTCCTTCGTGATGGGCAACGGCTCGTTCAAGGGCATGGGGGTGGACTTCGCCGACGTGAACGACAACGGCCGCTTCGACGCCATGGTCTCCAACATCACCACCGCCTGGGGCCTGGAGGAGAGCAACTTCCTGTGGATCAACCAGGCCAAGAGCGGCGCGGAGATGAAGAAGGACCTGGACGACGGCTACGCGCCGTTCACCCAGGAGGCCGAGCAGAACGGCGTGGCCTGGACGGGCTGGTGCTGGGACACGAAGATGGCTGACTTCACCAACAGCGGGAAGCCGGAGATCCTGCAGGCCGACGGGTTCGTCAAGGGCACCATCGACCGGTGGCCGTGGCTGCAGGAGATGGCCATGATGAACGACGACCTGTTGTCGAACCCTGCGATGTGGCCGAACGTCGGGCCCGGTGACGACATCGCCGGCGACCAGACCATGGCCTTCTACGCCCGCAACTCCGACGGCAAGTTCGTCGACGTCAGCAAGCAGCTCGGGCTGGCCGTGCCGACCCCGACCCGCGGTATCGCGATCGGCGACACCACCGGCACCGGCCGCCTGGACTTCGCGATCTCGCGCCAGTTCGGCGCCCCGGCGTTCTACGCCAACACTGAGCCCGTGCTCGGCGACTACCTCGACCTCAACCTGGTGCGCCCGTCCACCGACGGTCAGGCGAACACCGGGCTCGAAGGCGCCGGCACTCCGGCGTACGGCGCGACGGTCACCGTCACCGCCGATGGCAGAACCCAGATATCCCAGCTCGACGGCGGCAGCGGCCACACCGGCAAGCGCAGCTTCGACGTGCACTTCGGCTTCGGCATGTACATGGGCCCGGTCCAGGTGCACCTGCTATGGCGTGACACGCAGGGCCAGCTCCACACCCAGGACATGCAACTCCCCGAGGGCAGCCACACCCTGACGCTCTCGGGCAACGCGCAGGAGGTTCCGGCGAAATGACGTCCACGATGAATCCGGGAGCCGGGAGCACGGCGTCGGCGGCGGCGCCGGGCTCGTCCCAGGCGGCACCGAAGAAGAAACGCGGCAACACCGACCCGCGCTATCTCGCGCTGCGCAACTTCGCGATCTCGATCAGCGTGTTCAACATCTTCGGCTACACCCTGCTGGGCTTCGAGCAGCCGTGGCTGTGGGCCATCATCTCCGTGCTCTACGCCTACTTCCTGGAGACCACCTTCGAGGTGATCAGCGCGTGGGCGCAGCGCCGTCCCCGCCGCTTCATGGGCCGGGGGGTGCGCGGGATGTACGAGTTCCTGCTCCCGGCGCACATCACCGCGCTGGCCTGCAACATGCTGCTGTACGGCAACAACCAGATCTGGCCGATCCTGTTCGCGGTCGGCGTCGGCGTGACCGGCAAGCACGCGCTGCAGGCACCGATCCAGGGCCGGATGCGGCACTTCATGAACCCGTCGAACTTCGGCATCACCATGACGCTGCTGGTGTTCGGCGGCACCTGGATGAGCATCGCGCCGCCGTACGAGTTCACCGAGAAGGCGAACACGTTCTTCCGCGTCATGATCATCGTCGTCATCGCCACCGCGGGCACCGTCATCAACGCACTGCTGACCAAGAAGACCCTGCTGATCACCGGCTGGATGGGCGGCTTCTTCCTGCAGGCGGTCGTGCGGCACTGGATCTGGCACGTGGCGCTGTTCAACGCCCTGGGCCCGATGACCGGCGTGGCGTTCATCCTGTTCAGCAACTACATGATCTCCGACCCGGGCACCACGCCCGCGCGCCCGCGCAACGGCTTCATGTTCGGCGCCTCGGTCGCCACCGTCTACGGGATCATGATGGTCTTCAACATCGTCTACACCCTGTTCTTCGCGACGTCCTTCGTCTGCGCCGCCCGCGGGGCCGGCTGGTGGGTCGCGCACCTGATGAAGAAGCGGAAGGCGGCGCGCGGGGCGCAGCCGCTGGCGCCGCTGCCGTACGGCAGGCCCGCGCCGGCCGAGGCCGGGACGATCGCCGCGTGAACACCGAGCTTGCCATGAAGACACGGATCGCCGTGGTCGGCATCGCCTGCCGCTATCCCGACGCCGACTCCCCGCAGCGGCTCTGGGAGAACGTCCTGGCCGGGCGTCGGGCCTTCCGACGGCTGCCGGACGAGCGGATGCGCGCCGAGGACTACTACTCACCGGACCCCACCGCCCCGGACCGCTTCTACTCGGCCAAGGCCGCGGTGATCGAAGGGTTCGAGTTCGACCGGGTCAAGTTCAAGATCGCCGGCAGCACCTTCCGGTCCACCGACCTGACCCACTGGCTGGCCCTGGACACCGCGTCCCGGGCCCTGGCCGACGCCGGGTTCCCCGACGGCGCGGGACTGAACGGCCGGGCCACCGGTGTCATCATCGGCAACACCCTGACCGGCGAGTTCGCCCGGGCCAACGTCATGCGGCTGCGCTGGCCGTACGTCCGGCGCACGGTCGGCGCGGCCCTGCGCGAACAGGGCTGGGACGACGCCGCGCTCACGGCGTTCCTGGCGGACTTGGAGCAGCGGTACAAGGCGCCGTTCCCCGGCATCGACGAGGACACCCTGGCCGGCGGCCTGGCCAACACCATCGCCGGCCGGATCTGCAACCACTTCGACTTCGCCGGCGGCGGCTTCACCGTCGACGGGGCCTGCTCCTCCTCGCTGCTGTCGGTGGCCACCGCATGCGACGCGCTGGCCGCCGGCCGGCTCGACGCCGCCGTCGCCGGCGGCGTGGACCTGAGCATCGACCCCTTCGAGGTCATCGGCTTCGCCAAGACCGGGGCCCTGGCCACCGGCGAGATGCGGGTCTACGACAAGCACTCCAACGGGTTCTGGCCCGGCGAGGGTTGCGGAATGCTGGTCCTGATGCGGGACGAGGACGCGCTGAAGCGCGGCTTGTTCCGCTACGCGACCATCGCCGGCTGGGGCTACTCCTCCGACGGCAAGGGCGGCATGACCCGGCCGGAGGCCTCCGGGCACCGGCTCGCCATCGAGCGTGCCTATGCGGCCGCTGGGTTCACCGTAGACAGCGTCGCCTACCTCGAAGGCCACGGCACCGGCACCGCCGTCGGCGACGCCACCGAGCTGCGGGCTTTCTCCGAGGCCCGGCGCGCCGCCGACCCGGACGCCGCACCGGCGGCGATCAGCACCGTCAAGGGCAACTTCGGGCATACCAAGGCCGCCGCGGGCGTGGCCGGCCTGCTCAAGGCGATCCTGGCGGTCCGGCACCAGGTGATCCCGCCGGCCACCGGCCACGTCGACCCGCACCCGGAGCTGACCGGCGACCGGCCGGCGCTGCGGGTGCCGGGCACCGCCGAGCTGTGGCCGCCGGACAAGACCGTGCGGGCCGGCGTGTCCTCGATGGGCTTCGGCGGCATCAACGCGCACATCGTCGTCGAACACGGCGACGGCGCCCGCCGCGCCGAGCTCGGCGCCGAGACCCGGCAGCTGGTCCGCTCCCGCCAGGACGCGGAACTGCTGCTGGTCGACGCCGCCGGGGTCGCCGAGCTGCGCGGCCGGATCGCGCAGGTCGCCGCGCTGTGCGGACGGCTGTCCTATGCCGAGGTCGCCGACCTCGCGGCCACCCTGCAGTCCGAGACCGCAGACCGGCCGCTGCGTGCGGCGGTCGTCGCCGGCTCGCCGGAGGAGGCCGAGCGCAAGTTCGGCAAACTCCTGACCCTGCTCGACGCCGGCTCGCGGACGGTGCTGGACCTGGCCGACGGCGTCTTCCTGGGCAGCGCGGCGATGCTGCCCAGGATCGCGTTCCTGTTCCCCGGCCAGGGCGCCGGGCGCCGGGGCGACGGCGGGGCGCTGCGGCACCGGTTCGCCGAGATCGACGAGCTGTACCGGGCCGCCGCGCTGCCGACCGACGGCGACCTGGTCGCCACCGAGGTCGCGCAGCCGCGCATCGTCACCTCCTCGCTCGCCGGACTCAAGATCCTGACTCGCCTCGGCATCGAGGCATCGGGTGCGGCGGGCCACAGCCTGGGCGAGCTCACGACCCTGCACTGGGCCGGCGCGATGGACGAGGCCGGGCTGCTGGCCGCCGCCACGGCGCGCGGCCGCATCATGGCCGCGGCCTCGGCCGGGAACGGCGCCATGGCGTCGATCTCCGCCGCCGCCGAGGCCGTCGAGCCGCTGCTGGCCGGCGAGCCGGTGGTGATCGCGGGCTACAACAGCCCCACCCAGACCGTGGTGTCAGGGCCCGCCGACGCTGTGGAACGGGTCGGCGCCCGGGCCTCCTCCGCAGGCCTGGACGTGGCTCGGATCGCGGTGTCGCACGCCTTCCACTCCGAACTGGTCGCCCCGGCGGCCGAGGAGTTCGGGTCCTGGCTCGGCGAGCAGGATTTCAGTCCCCTGCGACGCCGCATGGTCTCGACCGTGACCGGTCAGGAGCCGGAGGCGGACCTGGACGTGCCGGCCCTGCTGGCGCGTCAGATCCGCGAACCCGTCCGGTTCTCCGACGCGGCCGCGGCCGTGGCCGAGCGTGCCGATCTGCTCATCGAGGTCGGTCCGGGACGCATCCTGCGCGGCCTGGCCGCCGACATCGCCCCCGCGGTGCCGGTGGTCTCGATGGAGACCGACAGCCCGTCGCTGGCCGGTCTGCTGCGCACGGTCGCCGCCGCCTACGTGCTCGGCGCCCCGGTGCGGCACGGCGAGCTGTTCGCCGACCGGTTCACCCGGCCGCTGCCGCTGGACAAGGAGTTCAGCTTCTTCGCCAGTCCCTGTGAGACGGCGCCGGAGGACATCCCGGCGGCCGTCGTCACCACCGGGAACGGCGTCGCGGTCGGCGGCACGGCGGCGGACTCCGCGCTGCGGATCGAACTGGCCGCGCCGGAGGGGACCGCGCACGGACAGAGCGTGCTGGAAGTCCTGACGCGGCTCGCCTCCGAACGTGCCGAGCTGCCGCCGGAAGCCGTCCGGCCGGACAGCAACCCGCTGGACGAGCTGCACCTGAGCTCCATCACGGTCGGCCAGATCGTCAACCAGGCCTGTCGCGAACTGGGCCTGGTACCGCCGGCCACCACCTCGGCGTTCGCCACCTCCACGATGGCCGAACTCGCCGCGATGCTGGAGGAGCTCGGCGGGACCACGCAGGAGGCCGACGTTGAACGGCTGAGGGCGGCACCTGGCGTGGGGCCCTGGGTCCGGGCTTTCGCTGTGGACCTGGTTCCGACCGCGGTCGGGGTGCCGGTTTCCGGCGCCGACCAGGCTGCCGGAGCCGGCGAATGGCGGCTGTTCGCGCCGGACCGGCATCCGCTGGCCACCGTGCTGCACGAGGCGCTGCGCGAGGCCGGCCTCGGCGACGGGGTCCTGCTGTGCCTTCCTCGGGAAGCCAACGAGGACGATGTCCTGCTGATGCTGCGCGCGGCCCGCGCCGCGCTGTCCGCCGTGGACCCGGTGCGCTTCGTCGTGATCGGGGAACGGCGCGGCGGCGCGGGACTGGCCAAGACCCTGCACCTGGAGGCGCCGAACGTCGCCACCACGGTGGTCACCCTGCCGTTGCCGCTGGGGATGTCCGAGGCGCGCGCCGACCGCGCGGTGCACCGGATCGTCGCGGACGTCGCGGCCACCGACGGCTTCAGCGAGGTGTTCTACGACTCGGCCGGGGAGCGGCACGTGCCGGTTCTCAGGGCCCTGCCGGGGACGCGCGCGCACGCGCATGACAGCCTTCTGACGTCCGCCGACGTCCTGCTGGTCACCGGCGGCGGCAAGGGCATCACCGCCGAGTGCGCGTTGTCGCTGGGCTTGGAGACCGGTGCCGCGGTCGGCCTGCTGGGCCGGTCGGACCCGGCCGAGGACGCCGAGCTCGCGGCCAACCTGGAGCGGATGGCGGCGGCTGGCGTGCGGTACCACTACGCGCGCGCCGACGTCACCTCCGCCGACGAGGTGAAGGCCGCGGTCGAACAGGTCCGGGGCGCTTTGGGCGCGGTGACCGCGGTGCTGCACGGCGCCGGCCGCAACGTGCCCACGGCCCTGGTGAACCTGGACGAGGCCGCGTTCCGCAGAACCCTGGCGCCGAAGATCGCGGGGCTCGAAGCCGTGCTGTCCGCGGTGGATCCGGCCTCGCTGCGGCTGCTGGTCACGTTCGGCAGCATCATCGGCCGCGCCGGTCTGCGCGGCCAGGCCGACTACGCTGTGGCCAACGACTGGATGACGGACCTCACGCACCGGGTGGCCGAGGAGTTCCCCGGCTGCAAGTGCCTGGCGCTGGAGTGGTCCGTGTGGTCCGGCGCCGGCATGGGCGAGCGGCTCGGCGTGCTGGAATCGCTGGTGCGCGAAGGCATCGAGCCGATCCCGGCCGAGGACGGGGTGGCGCTGCTGTCCCGGATGATCGCCGATCCGGCGGCACCGACCTCCGCGGTCGTGATGGGACGCGCGGAGGGCCTGCCGACGATCACCCTGGAGCGCTCCGAGGTTCCGCTGCTGCGCTTCCTGGACCGGGTGCAGGTGCACTACCCCGGCGTGGAGCTGGTGGCGGACTGCGACCTGTCCGGCGACAGCGACCTCTACCTGCCCGACCACTACCTGGACGGCGACCTGCTGTTCCCGGCGGTGTTCGGCATGGAGGCGATGGCGCAGGCGGCCAATGCCCTGACCGGCCGCGGCCAGGCGCCGGTGCTGGAGGACGTGGAATTCCTCCGGCCGATCGTCGTCCCCCCTCAGGGCTCGACGACGCTGCGGGTCGCGGTGCTGGCCGACGGCCCGGACGCGGTCACGGCCGTGATCCGCAGCAGCGACACCGGTTTCGCGGCCGACCACTTCCGGGCCCGGCTCCGTTACGGGGTCGCGGCTTTGGCGGGCGGCGCGGCGTCCGGGGCCGGAACTGGAACCGGAACCGAGCACCTGCCTTTGGAACCGGCCGGCGACCTCTACGGTCCCGTGCTGTTCCAGGGCGACCGGTTCCAGCGCCTGCTCGGCTACCGTGCGCTGGCCGCGAAGCGCTGCGTCGCGGACATCGCCAACCAGCCGACCGCGCCGTGGTTCGCGCCGTTCCTGGCGGCCGAGCTGGTGCTCGCCGACCCCGGGACCCGCGACGCCATGATGCACTCGATCCAGTGCTGTGTACCGGACGCGACACTGCTGCCGGCCGGGATCGAGAGGCTGCACCTGGCAGACCTGGGTGTCGTCCGGAATCAGGACACTGTCACCCTGCACGGCCGCGAGCGCAGTCGCGAAGGTGACACCTATATATGGGACGTCGACGTCCGCGACGGCTCCGGTGCTCTCGTCGAGCGCTGGGAGGGCTTGACCCTGCGCGCGGTGCGCAAACAGGACGGCTCCGGACCCTGGACGCCGACGCTGCTCGGTCCGTACATCGAGCGGCGTACGGACCAGGTTCTGTCGGCCGCATTGCGGGTCGCGATCCGTCCGGACGCGCCGGGGGAGGACCGCGGCGTCGAGACCCGGCGCCGGCAGACCGCGCAGACCGTCGGCTGGCTGCTCGGCGGCGAGGCCGACCTGCGCTACCGGCCCGACGGCAAACCCGAGGCCTCCGGCGGGTTCGCGGTGTCCTCCGCGCACGGCGCCGGTGTGACACTCAGCGTCGCGGCCGCGGACGTCGCAGTGGCCTGCGACATCGAGGCGGCGGTGGAGCGGCCGGAGAGCGAGTGGGCCGACCTGCTCGACCGGCCGGGCCTGGATCTGGCGAAGCTGATCGCGGCCGAGTCCGGCGAGGCGCTGGCGTCCGCGGCCACCCGCGTTTGGGGTGCGCTGGAAGCGCTGGGCAAAAGCGGCCGGGCGCGTGCGGACCTGGTCGTCGACGGGCCCGCCCGGGACGACCGCTGGGTCCTGCTGCGGTCGGGCGGGGCGCGGATCGCGACCTTCGCGACCGCGCTGCGCGGGCAGTCCGAGCCGGTGGTGCTCACCCTGCTCGCCGAAGACAAGGAGTAACGGTGGTAACGGTGGAGTCCTACTACGAATACCGGCACCTGGTGGGTTTCGAGGAGACCAACCTCGTGGGCAACGTCTATTACGTCAATTACCTACGGTGGCAGGGCCGCTGCCGGGAGATGTTCCTGCGGGAACAGGCCCCTGAGGTACTGGCGGAGGTTCAGGACGACCTGAAGCTGTTCACGCTGAAGGTGGATTGCGAGTTCCTCGCCGAGATCACGGCTTTCGACGAGCTCTCGATCCGCATGCGCTTGGAGGACCTGACGCAGACGCAGGTCGGGTTCGCGTTCGACTACGTGAAGCTGGCCGACGAGCAGGAGACGCTGGTGGCCCGGGGCCGGCAGCGGATCGCCTGCATGCGCGGCCCGAACGGGGACACGCGGCCGGCGAAGGTGCCGGACGCGCTGCGCGAGGCGCTGTCGCGGTACCGGATCGCGCCGGCCGCTTCGGGTGCTTCGGGCGCTTCGGGCGTCTCGGGTGGCTCGGGCGCCTCTGGTGCGTCCGGGGCCTCCGGGTCCAAGGTGCTCGCCGGGTCGGCCGCCGAGCGCGGCGGCGAGGCGGTGCTGCAGGGGTCGCGGCCGTGAGCGTCATCGGGACGGCGGCCGTGGAACCGGAATCCACGCTGCGCGACCGGCTGCCGTCCGGGCTGCACGCCCCGGCGGATCTGCGCAGCTGCTTCGGGATGTTCGCCACGGGGATCACGGTGGTCTCGGCCGGCGGCCCGAACCCGTGTGGCATGACCGCGAACTCCTTCACCTCGGTGTCGCTGGACCCGCCGCTGGTGCTGGTGTGCATCGTGCACGACGCCGCGATGCACAAGGCGATCCTGGGCGAGGGCAGCTTCGCGATCTCGGTGCTGGCCGCGCACCAGGAGCCGGTCGCGCGGCACTTCGCCAACCGCGACCGGCCGCGCGGCGAGCGCGAGTTCGAGGCCGTGCGCTGGCAGCCGGGCCCGGTCACCGGCGCCCCGGTGGTGGCCGACACCCTGGCCTGGATCGAGTGCGGCCTGGCCGCCGTGTACGACGGCGGCGACCACTCGATCTTCGTGGGCTCGGTCCTGGACATGGGCAAGGGCGGAGCCGGGGACGCGCTGTTGTTCTTCCGGGGCGGCTATCACCGGCTGGAACCGGGGACGGCCAAGTAGGCGCGGCCCGTCAGACCCCGGCCCGGGCGGTTCCGGCATCCCCGCCGGATCCGCCCGCGGCCGCCGTTTTGTGAACAAGTCCGCTATATGCAGACGTTCGCGCAGGAATCACGTCATGAGCTCTCATGAACGTGAATATACGAACGTTCACCTGTATTTGTTACGCTCCGAGCGCCCCTCGTGGTGGATCAGAGCACGTTGGAAGAAGCCTGACGTGATCTAGATGCATGAGCATTTTATTCGCTCGCTGTTAACTGCCACGCACCTTCCGTCGGAACCAGGCGGCAGCGCGTGCGTGCCAACGGCCGCCAGACCACAGGGGGGGACTGTCCGGCCTCGGCCCCGCATCGGAAGGCGGACTCATGACCCCAACCCAACGGTGGACGCTCGCCGTGGCCTGGATCGTGATCCTGACCGCCGGCGCCGACAACCTCGGCGTCAACACGGCGCTGCGCGCCATCCAGGCCACCGGCGTCGCCTCGGCGCCCACCCTGCTGTGGGCGCTGCTGGTGCACCTGCTGGCGCTGCTGGCCGCGCTGTCCGCCGGCGACCGTATCGGCACCCGGATCGGCAACCGGCGCGCGCTGATCGCCGGATCCCTGCTGTACGCCGGGGCTTCGGCGGCGTGCGGTCTCGCGACGCACGGGACCGTGCTCGTCGCGGCCCGCGCCGGCCAGGGCGCGGGATCCGGACTGGCGGTCGCGGCGGCGCTGGGGCTGATGGGCCTGACGTTCCCGGCCGACTCCCGCGGCACGGCGGCGCACCGCGTGGCGCCGGGCTTCGCGCTGGCACTGGTGGCCGGCCCGCTGGCCGACGGCGCCGTGGCCGCCGGTCCCGGCTGGCGCTGGATCTTCGCCGCCGACGCGGTGATCGGCGGGTGCGTCGCCGCGATCGGCTACGTTCTGATCCGCCCCGACAGCGGCCGGCGCGGGCGCCTGGACCCCGAGGGAGCGCTGGCCGCCGTCGTCGCCGTCGGCGGGCCCGTCTGGGCCCTGCTGCGCGCCGACCGGGTCGGCTGGCGGGCGCCGGAGGTGCTGGTCGTGCTGGCGGTCGGCGTCGTCGCCCTGGCCGTGCTGTTGTGGTGGGACACTCCGTCAGGGCCCTTGCACCGCTGGAGGTTCCTCGCCGGCAACGCCTCCGACCTGTTCCTGTTCGCCTCGATCTACGGCACCGCGTTCCTGGTGGCCGCCGACCTGCGCGGCGTCGGCGGGCACGGGCCGCTGGGCATCGGGCTGCGGCTCACGCCGTGGACCGGGTTCATGGCCGCGGCGACGGTGTACCCGGTGCGCGAGCGGTTCGGCCGCGAGTGGGTCTCGGCGCTGGGCTCCGCGCTGCACGCCGGGGGACTGGTCTGGCTGGCGTGGCTGGCACCGTCGGGTCGGCTCTCGACCACCGCCGCGATTCCCCTGGCACTGTCCGGGATCGGCGCCGGGCTGGCGCTGTCGCGGGCCCGGACAGCCGGGCTCGGCCGGGTGCGGCGGGACGCCCCGGGACGGGCACCGGCGCTGCTCGGCGCGGTCCCGATGGCCGGGGCCGCGGTCGGGATCGCGCTGCTGGCGGTGGTGGCGCGCGCCAGCCGGTCCGGCGTCCCGGGCCCGCACCGGGCCGCCGGCACGGCGATGGCCTGCGCCGCCGGGCTCGCGCTGGCCGCCGCGGTCGCGGTGCTGGCCGTGCCGCGCGAGCGGGGGCCCGCTCCGCGTCCGCCGACCCGGCGCGGGCCGGTTTGGCCGGCTTGGACGGCGTGGTCGGCGTGGTCGGCCTGGTCGGCCTGGTCGGCGTTGCGGCCGTTGGTGCTGGTCACCGCGCCGAACGGTGGTCGGCGAGTGGGGTCCAGGAAACGATGTGGCGTGCCGCGGTGAAGCTCGCCCATGAGGTGAGGTGGATCAGGGTTCTGTCGGCGCCGGAGGCGGCTTTGGAATGCGTGCCGGCACCGGTTCGGAAGGCGGCGATCGTCTGGTCGTCGACCTGCCAGGACGCCAGCGCCACCAGCAGAGCCAGGCGGCCCGCGGCCCGGTCGGCGCCGGGCAGGTCGGCGACCGCCTGGTCGAGCCAGCGGCGGTCCAGGCCCGGCGGGCGGCCGTCCCAGGCGCCGAGGACCCGCGGCAGCAGCTCGGCGACCGAGTCCGGCACCGCCTCCCGCCCGGCCTGCTCGACGGCGTGCGCGGCGCGCGCGAAGGCCTCGGCGACCGCCGGGGCGCCGGCGGCCCACGCCAGGTCGGCCGGGAGCGGGGCGGCGGGCAGCAGGTCGGCCGAGGTGCCGGCGGGCTTGGGGCGGCGCGAGGCCCGGCGCATCAGGGTGCCGAGCACGCGCGCGACCACCGGCAGCGCGCTGCGCGGGGTGCCGTCGGGCATGGGGACGTCGGGCAGGAAGACGTTGACCATGCGGTTGAGGTAGTGGAAGACCGCGGTCACGCCGACCAGCTCAGGGGCCTGATCCGCGGGGAAGGGGAGTTCGAGGCCTGAGGCGGTGTCACGGACCGCGCCGTCCCGGGCCCACGCGGCGATCGCGCGCAGGCGGTCGTCGCCGATGGCGTCGAAGTGGTCGTCGGCGATGGCCTGCGCGTCGCGCCCGCGTACCAGCGAGTTCACGGTCGCGGTGTGGACCGTAACGCAGTAAGGACACGAATTCGCCAGCGAGACCGCCGAGGCCGCGACCTCCTTGGCGGCCCGCTCGGCCCGGCCGTCGGCGACCAGGGTCTCGCGCAGCGTCAGCCAGCTGGCCGCCAGCAGCTCCGGGGCCGGGGAGTGCAGGGCCAGCGGCGGCGCCAGCACGCCGAAGTCGCGCTCCATCTCGCCGTAGACCCGGGCCACCAGATGCCGCGCCGAGCGCACGTCCACCGGCGTGACCCGCTGGACCTGCGCGAGCGCCGTACGGCGGAGCACCGGTCGGATGGGATTGGCACTCATCTTCGCTCCTTCGGCGGTCCCCGGGCGGAAAGCCACGGCGGCATATGTGTCTTATGATCCGGTAGGTCTGCCGCCGCGAGCCCCTTCCAGATTGCGCTCCGGAGGTTCGCAGCCCCCTGACACCCCAGCGCGGAGCGCACAGGGGAAGAGGCTGGCCGGGCCGCGCCGTCCCGATACTCGTCAGTGACCCCGGACACGCGATTTCGCCGGATGACGTGGCGGACAGGGAGGACCCCGTGAACGCGATGCAGGACGTGTACACCGACTTGGCGGCCGAGGCCGCCGACCTCGACCGCGTGGTGGCCGAACTGGACCCGGCGGGCTGGCGGACGCCGACCCCGGCCCCGGGCTGGACGGTCGCGCACCAGATAGCGCACCTGGGCTTCATCGCCCACCTGGCCTGGTCCGCAGCCGCGGACCGCGCCGAATTCGGCCGCCTGGCAGCCGCCGCCAAGGACGACTTCGAAGGCGCGGTGAACACCGCCCTGGCCGACTACCTGACCGGCGGCCCCGCCCAAACCCTGGCCCGCTGGCGCGCAGACCAAGCGGCAGCCACCAAAGCCCTGGCCGAAGTCCCCGCGGACCAAGTCGTGCCCTGGCTGGTGAACCCCCTCCCACCCTCGATCCTCGCCGCAGCCGGCCTGATGGAACTCTTCGGCCACGGCCAAGACATCCACGACGCCCTAGGCATCGACCGCACCCCCACCGACCGTATAGGCCACCTCGCCTTCTTCGGCACCCGCACCCGCGACTTCGGCTACCTGGCCCACAACCTCACCCCACCCACCGAAGAATTCCGCTTCGAACTCACCGCCCCCAGCGGCCTGATCTGGAACTTCGGCCCCGAAGACGCCACCCACCGCATCACCGGCCCAGCCCACGACTTCTGCCTCCTGATAACCCGCCGCCGCCACCACGCCGACCTGGCCCTCACCGCCACCCCCGGCGAGGCGACGCGCTGGCTGGACATCGCCCAGGCCTACCGCGGCCCCGCGGGCGAGGGCCGGAAGCCGGGGCAGTTCGCGGGGGTTTGATGCGGGGAGCTTAGGGGGTGCTTGTCGAGTGGTCGCGCCGCTGCACCGGTGGTAGCCGACTGCCGGTGCCACGGTGCCACGGTGCCACGGTGCCACGGTGCCACGGTGCGGCCCGGCGCCACGGTGCGGCGGGTGCGCTGTTGCGGCGGCGCGGCGGTGGCAGCTGCTGTGCGGCCAGCTGCAGCTCGGAGGCACCCGGCTGCCGGTGCGGCGGTGCGGCGGTGCGGCGGGGGCGGTCCCCGGGTGGCGGTCGGCTGCGGGGCAGAGTGCTGATTGCCGCGCTGCTGCTGGGGCGGCGCGGCGATCGTGAGGCGGACCGCGGCGGCTGGCTGTAGCTGCCGGTGGTAGCTGCCTGCGCGGCGGTGGCGCTGCTGCACGGCTGCGGGTCGCTGCTGGCTGGCTGCCCACGCCGGTGGTTGGTGGCTGCTCGGTGTGGCGCGGCGGTGGCGGTCCGGGCCTGCGGCTGCCGGTGCGGTGGCTCGCTGCTGCGGCGGCGCTCCTGGTCTTGCTGATCTGGTGCTCAGCCTGGCAGCGCGCGGACCCCGGCTCCCACGGTGTCCGGGAACCCGAAAGCAGCCACCAGCGCCGCATCCCCGAATACCGTGATCCGCGCGATCCCGCCCCGCCGCATGCCCAGCACCGCGACTCCGAAGGCGCGGTGCACGCCCTCCCCGTCGCGAAGGTATGCGACGGCGGCGGGTTGGCCGTTGGCGCGCGTTGGCAGCATTCGCCACGTGCCGGGGGTGCCCAGCGCCCGGCGGAGGTGGCGGGTGCAGGTTTCGAGGCCGGAGTACCAGCTCAGCGAGGGCGTGACCTCCAGTACCGCGTCCTGCGTCAGGGCGCGTTCCAGCGCGGTCGGGTCAGCCCTCTCAAAAGCGTCGATGTAGGTATTTAACAGCGCACGCTCCTCCGCCCCAGTTGGCAGCGACACGTCGTCGGCGGTCGGCGCGACTTGCTCGATGCGACCGCGTGCTCGCTGGAGGGCGCTCTTCACCGCGGCGGTGGACATCCCGAGTAGCTGCCCGACGTCCGCCGCCGGCAGGTCCAGTACCTCCCGCAGCAGCAGCACGGCCCGCTGCCGGGGCGGCAGGTGCTGCAAGCTCGCCACCAGCGCCAGCCGCAGATCCTCGCGCCGGTCGGCCACCGCCGCGGGGTCGTCGGGGTGGCCCGTGAGCCGGCTGTCGGCGATCGGCTGTAGCCACGCGAATCCGGGCTCTGCCATGGTCTGCGGGCCCTCGGGGTCGTCGCTCGGCGCGCCGAGGCCGGACGGCAGCGGCCGGAGCTTGCGGCTCTGCAACGCGGTCAGGCAGGCGTTGGTCGCGATCCGGTACAGCCACACCCGCACCGACGACCGCCCCTCAAACCCCTGATACGACCGCCAAGCCCGGAGAAACGTCTCCTGGACGACGTCCTCCGCCTCGTCCGCCGAACCCAGCATGCGGTAACAGTGCGCCAGCAGCTCACGCCGCGATGCCTCCGCCGCAGCAGCAAAACCCTCAACCTCGGTCATGCGATGAAGGCCTCTGCGAACCTCTCGACAACCTCGCCGCCGATCACATCGGGAAAGCTGATGATGAACTCATCGACCCCGACTGCCTCATAAGCCGCGATCCGCTCCCGAATCACCTCCGCCGTCCCGACCAGCCCGTACTCCGCGAGCTCGCCCGGGAACACCGCCGGAATCCACTGCGGCAGCCGCGACCGGGCCTCCTGCTCGGTGTCCCCCAGCGACCCGTACATCAGCACCGTCTTCCGGATCGACCCGAAATCCCGTCCCACCGCCTCGCAGTGCCGCCGAAGCACCTCCAGCTTGTGCGCCACCGTGGCCGGATCCCCGAGCAGGTTGCACAAATCGGCGTACTTCGCGACCACCTTCAGCGTCATCCGCTCGCCGCCGCCGGCGATCATCATCGGAATGTGCGGGCTCTGCACGCCCTTCGGCTGGTTGATCGCATCGGCCACCGTGTAATGCTGCCCCTTGAACGTCGTCTCTGGCTCCGTCCACATAGACAGAATGATCTGCACAGCCTCCTGCAGCCGCCGCAGCCGCGTGGCGTCGTCCCGGAACTCGAACCCGTAGCTCCGATAGTCCGGCTCGTACCACCCCGCGCCGATCCCGAACGTGAACCGCCCCCCGCCGATCGCGTCGACCGTGGACGCCATCTTCGCCTGCAACGCCGGATTCCGGTAGTCGTTGCACGTCACCAGCTGCCCGACCCGAATCCGCTCGGTCTCCCGCAGCAACGCCGCCACCGTCGTCCAGCACTCGAACACCATGTGCTGCGAAGGCGGCACGGTCACCAGGTGGTCGGCGACGTACACGCTCTCGTACCCGGCCCGCTCCGCGTTCTGCGCCACAGCGACCATCGCGTCGAAAGTCTCCGCCGGGTCGAGGCGACCCGCGAGCTCCTGCGTAAAGCCCTGCGGCAACCCCAAGCTAAAGGTGACGGCCATCGTCGTCGTGTCCTCTCATCGAAGGCGCGCGAACACGGCGCGCTCGATGTACAGACCGACGGCGATGGCCGAAGGAATCGGTATGGCCGGCGATTCTTTTGCTGTTTTTCTCCGCCTCGGGAAGAGCGCTACCGCGCCGCAGCCACCCTCATCGGCAGCCCACCCCGCACCCGCAACGACAACATCGGCTCGGCCACGACCCGATACCCCGCCTCCGTCGAAAGCCGCAGCTCGCGCGCCACCATCGCCAGCACGAAAGCCGCCTCCATCATCCCCAGGTTGTTCCCCACGCAGAACCGCGGCCCCGCGCCGAACGGGATGTACGCGTACCGCGGCCGATCATGCGTCACATCAGGATCGAACCGCGACGGATCGAACCGCGTCGGCTCCTCCCAGAACGCCGGATGCCGGTGCATCGTGTACGGACACACCACCACGTCCGCCCCCGCGCGCACCCGGTACCCGCCGATGTCGTCATCGCCCTGCGCGATCCGCCCCAGCATCCACACCGGCGGATACAGCCGCATCGCCTCCTCGATGACCATCGACGTGTACTTCAACGCGTGCAGATCCTCGAACGTCGGCAACCGGTCCCCGAGCACCGCGTTCGCCTCGGCGTGCACCCGCTCCCACGCCCACGGGTTCTCGTGCAGCAGGTTGAACGTCCAACTCAGGGTGCTGGCAGTCGTCTCGTGCCCGGCCAGCAGCAGCGTCACCAACTCGTCCCGCATCCGCAGATCGCGCACCCGCGGATCGGACTCCGCGCGCGTGCTCAGGATGAGGCGCGACAGCACGTCGTCCCCGGCCGTCCCCTCCGGCCGCGCGTCCCGCTCGGCGGCCAGCGCGTTCACCACGTCCTGCAGCTCCCGGCGCGCGCGCCGGAACCGCAGCTGCTTGGGCAGCGGCACCCACATCGGCACCATGCTCAGCGTGACGACCTCGAACATCGCCTGGTCCTGCATGGCCTGGAACGCCGCGCTGATCCCGTCGTGCGCGCCGAGGTCGGCGTCCAGTAGCGTCCGGCCCAGCACCCCCTGCGTCAGCCCGGTCATCTCCCTCATGACGTCGACCGGCCCGCGCCCGATGTGCGCACGCAGCCTCGCCACCAGCGCCGCGGCCTCCTCGGCCACCGCCGGTGCCTGCTGCGCGATCCGCTTGGCCTGGAACCCCGGCTGGATCGCCTTGCGCTGCTTGCGCCACAGCTCGCCCTCGCTGGTGAGCAGCCCGTCGCCGAGCGCCCGCCGGGCCTGCACCAGACCGATGCCCTTGTGGTAGTTGCCGGCGTTGTCGGCGAGCACGTGCTTGGCGTAGTCGGGGTGGTTCACGAAGTACAGCGTCTTGGGCCCGATGGCGATCCGGACGGCGTCGCCGTAGCCGTCGGCGGCCGTGCTCATCAGCGCCAGCCGGTCCCGCATCAGTTTCCTGACAAGCCCGGGGGTCTGTCGGCGCGGCGGCCCGGGCCAGAGCTTGACCGAAGGCGGCGGCGCCAGGTTCGTGGCGGTCATGGCTAGCTCCTCGTACGGGCCGCGACGGCGTCGGAGATCTGCTGACGCCAGACCTCGTACGCCGGAAGCGAGCCCTCGTCACCGGTCGGTCGCGCCTTCTGGCACAGCTCCGCGGCCTCGCGGGGCGTCATGCCGCAGAAGACGTCGAGCGCGAGTTCGGTGTGCGGGACGACGAGATCGGCCTCGTACCGGGCCGTCGCGGCGAACGCAGCACCCTGAGCCACCTGCGGCTGGTAGGCACCCGAGCGGTGCCAGAACCTGCGCAGCTCCACCTCGTCGACGCCGCCGGCGTAGGTCGCGGCCAGTCCGGCCCCGGCGTACAGGTCGGGACGGCGCTCGGCGCCGAACCCCTCGAACGTCTCGACCACCAGGTCCGGGTCGGTCCCGCAGACGAACCACATCGCGCGGCCGATGCCCTGGTCGATGGCGCGCGGCGCGTACCACGCGTGCTCGCCTCCCGGCCACGGGAACGTGGACTCGCGGTACTGCTGCCGGACGTAGCGCTCGGTCTTGAAGTAGGCCTGGTGGAAGCCGTAGCCGTCCAGGACCAGCCAGCGCATCAGCGGGTCCGCGCATGTGAAGCGGCGCCACCGGAAGCGGGGCAGGCGCGCCATCGCCCAGCCCATCCCGACCCACGCCATGTACTCGTGGTGCTTGGCGCGGCCGGTGAGGAATTCGGCGAAGTGCTTGGAGCCGCCGATGGGCATGCCGTCGCGGACGGCGTAGCCCATGCCCGCGCCCTCGTAGGCGAAGCCGCGGAAGCGGACCGGGATCTGCTCCAGGCCGGCCTCGGCGTCGGCGACGGTCTTGGCCTCGGCCGCGTGCGCGTAGCCGGTGAGGAAGACCTCGCCGACGCGCTCCAGCAAAGCGGCCGAGTCGGCGTTCTTGATGTGGAACCCGCGCTCGGACATCAGCACGGCTTTGGTGTTCGGGGTCAGGACGCGGCGCCGAAGCGCCCGCAGAGTGCCGGCCACGGTCAGTTCCTTTCCAGGCGGCGGATGCCGTCGGCGGCGCGGATGACCGCGGCGGCGGTGAAGTGGTCGCGGATGCGTTGACGCCACTGTTCGTAGGCGGGTGCCGCGCAGGTGCCGGCACCGTAGGGGACCTCGGTGCGGTCGGCGAGGTCGACCACCTGCTCGACGGACAGGTCGGTGAGGACCTTCGCGGCGGCCTCGGTGTGCTCCGGAACGTGGCCGGAGAAGTGCCGGCCCTTGACGGCCAGCACCGCGCCCAGCGCCACTTCGGCGCGGTGTTCACCGGCACCGGCCAGCAGCACACCGAGGTCCTCCGCTTCGCAGCCCCCTGCGAACACCGCGGCCAGCCCGACCCCGCTGAACAGGTCGCCCTGGCGCCGCGGAGCGAAACGCCGCACCGCCGCCACGGTCTCCAGCGGATCGCCGCCGTGGATGAACCACAGGGCCCGCCCGATCCCGAAATCGACGGCACGCACGAAGTAATTGGGGGACCCGTCCCACGGATAGGGCTTGGGGACGCGCTGCCTTTCCACCCACTTGCGGGTCTTGAAGTAGGCCAGGTCGAATCCGTAGCCGTCGACCGCGAACCAGCTCATCGTCGGGTAGAACGCCGAGCCGGTCAGGTCCGGCATGACGGTGCGCCACAACGGCCGCGGCAGATGCGACATCGCGAAGCCGATGCCGATGTAGGTCAAGAAGATGTGCGGCTGTCCCGAACCCATGAGCAGGCTCTGCGCCCGACGACCCCGACCGCCGGCCATCGCGTCGCGGATCGTGTAGGCCATCGCAGCACCCTCATAGGCGAAGCCGCGCACCTCGACGTCGACGAGCCGCAGCCGCTGCTCCAACTCGCCCAGCGTCCGGGTCTCGATACCCCACTCGAACCCGCAGACCACTGACTGCGGAATCGCTTCCAGCTGCTCGGTGGACGCGGTGGCCGCGACGGGGAAGCCCCGTTTCCGGAACCCCACCTTCGCGAACGACGGGGTGAGCGCGAGACGCCGCAAGGTTCCCAGCAGGGCCGCCATAGTGTCCTTGTCTCCCGGATGCCGGCGCGGCGCCGGGGATCGGTGGCCGCGGTGCGGAATCGGTCTTTCTCAGGATGCTGCTATGGCCGACGGGTGGGCTTCTCCTGGCGTGCGGGTCACCGATGAGGTTGTTGCGGTGGTGTTTCGGTCAGCGGCCGTCAACCGATCCGCGCCGCTCCCACGCCAGCCGCATCGACTCCTTTGCGGCATCCGGGTCGTCTCCGGCCTCGCGCATCAGCCCTCGTACTTGCGCCTCGAAGCACGTGTCCGCGTCATACGGCTCAGTCAAATACCCGCCGAGTTCCAACGTCACCAGCCCGTGCAGCGCGATCCACATCCGGTGCGCGGCAAGCTGCGCGTCCCCCTCGTTGAACCGGCCGGCCTGCATGCAGCGCTCGACCGCGTCGATGAGGATGGCCAGGGTGTAGCGGCCGTGGCTGCGGTCCTCGTCGGTCAGGGAGAACCCGACGAGCGTCGAGCCCCCGAACATCACCGCGTACAGATGGCTGTGCTCCAGGGCGTTCTCGCGGTAGGCCATGCCGAGTTCGGCGACGTCAGCGACCGGATCCCCGGACGCGCCGACCGCTCCCATCCGGCCGGCCAGGTGTCGGAACCCCTCGTGCACCAGCGCGCGCACCAGGTCGTCCATGCCGCTGAAGCGGGTGTACACGGCCATGGTCGAGGTGCCGACCGCAGCGGCCAGCCGGCGGGTGCTCAGGGCCGACGGCCCTTCTTCGGCCAGCAAGCGGGCCGCGGCCTCCAACAGGTTCGCGCCGAGCTCGGGGTCGGCCTGGCGGGGGCTCATCGGACGAGTCCCGGGTGGGCCGGGGTGGCTGGGACAGCTGAGGCGGCGTTCATCGAAGTGCGGGTCCGCCGATCGGATCGAGGGGAATCAGGGTCCGCACTCATCTTGACCGACGCCCGGGATCGGGGGAAGATGCGGACATAACACCGTTATGTAACGCTGATATCGATCGAGGTCCGACGATGACCGGATCCCCCACCCTCGTCCCAGCCGGTCCGCTCGGCGGTTACCGGCCGGTCGCCGACGAGCTCAGCGTCTTCGACCTCGAAGTCGCCGGCCGGCTGCCGGCCGAGCTCGACGGCACCCTGCTGCGCATCGGCCCGAACCCTTTGCAGGCCCCGGATCCGGTGCGCGGCCACGCCTTCGCCGGCGACGCGATGGTCCACGGCGTCCGCATCCGCGCCGGCCGCGCCGAGTGGTACCGCAACCGCTGGATCCGCACCGACCGGGTCTGCCGCGCTCTCGGCACGCTGCCGACGCCGGGGCCACGGCGCGGCCTGTCCGACAACGCGAACGACAACATCCTGCGACACGCCGGCCGTACCCTCGCCCTCGGCGACGGCGGCGTGCTGCCGGTCGAGCTGTGCCCGGAGCTGACCACGATCGCGCGCTCGGACCTCGACGAGACGCTGCCGGACGGCCTGTGCGCACACCCGGAACGCGACATGGTCACCGGCGAGCTCTACGCCGTCGCCTACCAGCCGGGACGCGGATACGTGCAGTACCTGACCATCGACGTCACCGGCCGGGTCCGGCGCTGTGAGCCGATCGAGCTCGGCCACACGCCGATGATGCACGCGTTCTCCCTGACCGACCGGCAGGCGGTGCTCTACGACCTGCCGGTCGTCTACAACGCCGCTGCGGCGGCCGGCGGCAGCCGCGTTCCCTACGCCTGGGACGACCGCGTCGCGGCGCGCCTGGGCGTGCTGCCCCGCGACGGCTCCGGCGCCGACGTCCGGTGGATCGGCGTCGAACCCTGCTACGTCTTCCACCCGGTGAACGCCTACGAGGCCGACGGCCGGGTGGTCGTCGACGTCGTCCGGCACGACCGCGTCTTCGACGCCGACCGCCTCAGCCCGGCCGAGTCCCGGCCGACTCTGTGGCGCTGGGTCCTGGACCCCGAGCGCGGCGCCGTGGTCGAGGACCGGCAGCTCGACGACGCGATCGTGGAGTTCCCGGGCATGGACGAGCGCTTCCGGGGTATGCCACACCGCTACGCGTTCGCGGTGTCGATGCGGCCGGGCTCCTGCGGCGTCCTGGCCGGACCGGCGCTCGTCCGGCACGACCTGCTGACCGGCGGGACCGACGTCCACCGGTTCGGCCCCGGTCGCCTGACCGGCGAACCGGCGTTCATCCCGCGCGCCCCGGACGCGCCCGAGGCCGACGGCTGGCTGCTGAGCTTCGTCTACGACGCCGCCGACGACCGCAGCGACCTCGTGGTGCTGGACACCGCGGACTTCACCGGCCCGCCGGTCGCCGAGATCCGGCTGCCGGTGCGCGTGCCGCACGGCTTCCACGCCGGATGGATCGCAGCCCACTGATCTGAGGCAAGTGGGAATGGCGCCGGGGAAAGGGGCGCCGCCATTAGTGCGGGGCAATCCGGAAGATGTCAGGGCTCAGTCATTCGGGTGAGGGTGGACAGCTGACAAGCCAGTGGCCTCGCCTAGCGGACTCGACCCAAAGGACACCTTTAGACCCAGCTGTCGCATCCTGAATTCATCGTCCCGACCTGAACCTCATGCGCCGGGATGCCCCTATTGCGGGGTTGCTCAGTGTTCGTATAAGCTTCCGCGCAACGGGAGTAACGGGTGTTCGATGGCATTTTGCGTGTCTGTCGCTTTTCTGGTGACAGGTTGATCTGCCGCTTAGGTGGCAAGAGAAGATCAAGGACGGATCATGTCGTTACGGTGATCCACTCCATCGGGCCTGTTTTTCTCAGCCTTCGGTGGATCGCGCCCGCTGTCGGCCAGGAGCGGACGCGTGCCGCCGGACGGCCTTTTGGAGGGCGGTGGTGCGACGCCGCCTCACCCCGGAGCCGGGACTGGGAAATCTGCAAGATGGCGGGACATGGGTTCTCATCCATGTCCGGCCGGCGGGTATCGCGTCAGGGTTCGATGGCGGACGAGGAAAGGCGCGCGACGCCTGGCCAGCTCATCCGTTAAGGGGAGACGAACCATGCAACCGGCGGTGGAACACGCCATCGAAGCCATGTGGGACCGGTACAACGAACCGCTGACGCTGTCGGAGATGGCCGCGGCGGCGAGTCTGAGCCGATTCCACTTCTCCAGAGTCTTCCGGTCGCTGACCGGGACGTCGCCCTGCCGGTTCCTGGCGGCAGTGCGGTTGTCGAAGGCCAAGAACATCCTCCTGCAGTCCTCCAGGAACGTCACGGATATCGCCTACGAGGTCGGATACAACAGCCTGGGCACCTTCACCAGCCGTTTCACCAAGAGCGTGGGCGTCTCGCCGGCGCGCTACCGGCAACTGTCCCGCTCCGGCATGCCGGTCCCGCTGCCCGTCGTCGTTCCCGGAGCCCGCGGCGTGGTCCGCGGTCTGGTGGGCCTGCCGGCCACCGCCGCGCCGCTGCGGATCTACATCGGCGCCTTCGACAGCCCCATCGCCCAGGGCATGCCAGTGGCCTGCGACGTCCTGGACGCGCCGGGGCCGTTCCGGCTCGACGACGTGCCGGACGGCGCGTGGTTCATCCGCGCCGCGGCGGTCGGGCTGCGCGACGTCGATCCGCGGCCGTGGATCCGCAGGCCTCTGTTCGTCGGAGCGGTCGAACCGCTCCACATCCGGCGGGAGAAGAACGTCGACCTCGATCTCGAACTGCATCCGCTGGGGCTTCTCGACCTGCCGGTATTGGTCGCGCTCCCGGAGTTGGACGGCGCGTCGCTGCCGGACACCGTGCAGTACGCGGCGCCGGGGCGCTCGGTCTCGCTCGGGCAGGCTGTCGCGCCGCGCACTTCGCGAGCCGATCGGCCGGCTCGCGCGGCGGTGGAGCTTCTCACGTCGCCGCACTGTGTCTGACTCGAAAGTCCATCAGAGCTGCTTTTCCTGGAGAAAGCGCACGATAGGAGAAGCCGTGCGCTTAGCAGGGCTCGAATATATGTGGCGACTTCCGACCGCTATCGAAGGAGCCGCCGCGTGAGCCGAACCCCGCCGACCGAGTCCGTACCGAGCGAGCGCGCGCCGTGGGCACGTGGTTTCGAGCATCCGATCGCCTTCTGGCTCGGCGCCCTGTGCTGCACCGCAGGAGTGCTGCTGCACCTGCCGATGTACTACAGCGCCCGGGACATGGGCTACCGCCTCAAGGGGATGGCGCCGGACGCCGCCATGATCATCGGGATGGCGCTGATCGGGGTCGGGCTGGTCGCGGCGCTGTACGGCGTGCTGCCGAGCGATCGTGCGGGGCTGCGGCGGTCGGTGACGCGGGTGCGGGTGCAGGCGTTGGACGATGCGCCGATCCGTCGTCAGCACGTGGCGTTGCTGGCGGTGATGGCGGTGGCGGTGACCATCGACGTCATGAAGCCCACGTCGCTGGGGTTCGTCGTCCCCGGCTTCGCGAAGGAGTACGGCCTGAAGGCTCCCGGGAATCCGCACGGGCATCCGGCTGCCGCGTGGCTGCCGCTGGTCGGGATCACCGGGACCGTGCTGGGGTCGCTGGTGTGGGGGTCGTTCGCGGACTGGGCCGGGCGGCGGGCCTCGATCATGTACGCGGGGCTGTTGTTCGTGACGACGTCCATCTGCGGGGCGATGCCGGGGTTCCAGTGGAACCTGCTGATGTGCCTGATGATGGGGATCGCGGCGGGCGGGATGCTGCCGATCACGTTCGCGTTGATGGCCGAGACGATTCCGGCCCGGCACCGCGGCGGGCTGATGGTGCTGATCGGCGGGGAGATCGCGCTGGCTTACGTCATCACCAGTTGGGTGGCGGCGAAGCTGGTGCCGCACTACAGCTGGCGGATCCTGTGGCTGATCGGGATCCCGACCGGGGTGCTGCTGCTGGTGTTGAACCACTGGATTCCGGAGTCTCCGCGGTATCTGATCGCGCGGGGTCGGCGGGCCGAGGCTGAGGCGATCATGGCTCGGTACGGTGCGCGGGAGGTGCAGGGTGCTGATACTCCCGAGGTGGGCGCCGTCGCTGCGCGCGTGGGCTATGCCACGTTGGTGCGTCGGCCGTTCCTGGGGCCGACCGGGGCGATCGCGGTGCTGGGGCTCGGCGTGGGCTTGGTGACGTACGGCTTCCAGCTGTGGGTTCCGACGAACTTGCAGCGGATCGGGTACTCGGCGGTCAATTCGGCTTACGTGGTGCGCAACGCCGCGTTGATCGGGCTGCCGCTGACGGTGCTGATGGCGTGGTTGTACGACCGGTTCGGCGGACGGAAGTCGATCGCGGTGTCATCGGCGGTCACGGCGGCGGCGATGGCGGGGTTCGTGATCGGCGGGGATTCGCTGGCTCATCATCGGATGGCGTTGTCGCTGCTGCTGATCGTGCCGCTGTCGGCGGTGAGTTCGGTGGTGGCGATGGTCGCGGCGTACGCCTCGGAGGTGTACCCGACGCGGATCCGGGCGCGCGGGACGGGGTTGGCGGCCGGGATGACGAAGGCCGGGGGCGTGCTGATTCTGGCGGTGGTGGTCAGCGAGCCGAATGTGCCCGGGATCCGGACCACCGCGTTGATCGGGGCGATTCCGTTGGTGATCGCCGCTGCGTGCTTCCTGATTACGGGCCCTGAGACGCGGCGGCGGGGGTTGGAGGACATCACGCGGGATCTCGGCGGCGTCGGTTTGGAGCTGGACCCGGTGGCTGCGGCGGACTAAGTGGGCAAGCCGGAATAAACCCCCGTCCGCGCGCGGCGACATAGTGGACATCGACGTCAATCCACCGACGCCGATCCACTGACGTCAATCCACCGACGTCAGGGCACTGAGGAAGGGAACCTCTGATGGCGCCTTCGCGTGCGACTCTGATCACCGGCTGCTCCAGCGGTATCGGCCGCGCTGCGGCGTCGTGCCTGCACCGGGCCGGGCTGCCGGTCTACGCGACCGGACGCGACCCCGAGGCTCTGGCGCCGCTCGCCGAGCTCGGCATCAATACCCTGCGACTGGACGTGACGGACGAGGCGTCCGCCGACGCCGTGGTCAAGCGCATCGTCGAGGACCACGGCGCGGTCGGGGTGCTGGTGAACAACGCCGGCAGCGGGGTGCACGGGGCGGTGGAGGAGGTGGCGCTGGACAGTGTGCGGGCATCGTTCGAGACGAACCTGTTCGGTGCGCTGCGGCTGACGCAGATGGTGCTGCCGGGGATGCGGGCGCAGGGGGCGGGGCGGATCGTGAACATCTCCTCGATCCTGGGGCGCTTCTCACCGCCCGGCGGCGCGCTGTACCACGCGACCAAGCACGCGTTGGAGGCGTACAGCGACTCGCTGCGAATGGAGGTGGCGCAGTTCGGCGTGCGGGTGTCGCTAATCGAGCCGGCGACGGTGCACACGCGGTTCTTCGCCACGGCGTTGATGCAGTTCGCGGGGCGCCCCGAGTCGCCCTACCAGGAGTTCTACGACGACTTGGCGACCTGGGCCGTCGCAGTGCACGAAGGACGCACCTCGGCAGGGCGTTTCGCGGTACCGCCGGAAAAGGTCGCCGCCGCCATCGAGCGCGCGGCGACCGCTCGCCGCCCCAAAGCCCGCTATCCGGTCGGCCCCCTGGCCCGCGCCGCCCTGACCATGCGCCGCCTCCTGCCGGACCCCGCCTTCGATCGCTTCGTGGCCCGCCAGTTCCCCGCCCCGAAGCGCTGACCGTGATGCCCATCTACCGCTCCACATACCACTACGGCAACCTCCGAGCCGCCCTCACCGACGCCGCCCTGGACCTCGCCCGCCACGGCGGCCCCGCAGCGGTGACGGTCCGCGGCGTCGCGCGCAGCGTGGGCGTGACCCCGCCGGCCGCCTACCGCCACTTCGCGGAGGCAGAGGAGCTGCTGACGGCGACGAAGGACAGGGCCCTGACACTGCTCGCGGAGAGAGTGGACGCTGCGCTGGGGAGCTTCGCGGCCGGCGCCAGCGCGAAGGCCGACGCGAGCCCGGGCGGCGGCGCGGGGCGGCGCGAGAGGCCGATTGCGGGGGCCAGCGCGAGCTTGATCGAGAGCGTCCCGGTGCGCGAGTACGCGATCGCAACGGCGGCAGCATGTCTGCGCACGGTGGCCGAGGCGTATGTCAGCTTCGCGAAAACCTACCCCGGCCTGTTCGCCATGGCGTGCCACGGCAGCCCGGACACTGTCAGGCTCCTCATTACCGACCGGGTCGCCCCCTTCCTCGACGCGCTGTCGGACCGGCGCCCAGGGCTGGTCTTCGCGCTGTGGTCGGCGGTTCACGCGCTGGCCGTCCTTGCTGCCGAGGGCACCTCGCGCGATGTGTCGCAGGATGAGGTTCTGGACACGATGCTCGCGTGGATCGCGGGGGACGTGCTTGCGGCGGCGCGGTCCCGGCCCGCTGAAGCGAACCGGGACCGCCACCGCTAAGAACCCGCCACGCGCATCAGATCTTGCTGATCGAGTAAGCAGGCAGCGTCAGCGTTCCGCTCGCAGTCACCGTCGTCGGGCTCAGCGATGCCGCCGTCCGCACGATCGCGGTCGGATCGCCCGCCACCTGCTGGTACGTCCCCGTCGGCACCGGGCCACCGGCGGACACCGGCACCGTCACCGGAGTACTGCTCAGGTTCAGCAGCACCGTGTGCGTCGCCCCGCCGCCGCTGAAGCTGACGCCGACCAGCCCCGGGCTGCCGGTGCCGATCGTCGGGCCGCCGGTGAATGTCAGCGGCGTCACTGACGTGGCCTTGCTCCCGGCCTCGGCCAGCCACTGCATCGCCAGGCCGTCGGGGGTCAGGGCGAGAGGCACGTTGTTCTTCGGGTCGGCGGTGTACGCGTACGAGTTCTCGTTCCCGAACGCGGCCCAGAACTCCGCCAGGTCGGTGGCGGGGGCGTCGGCGGCCAGCTGCATCAGCAGACTGCTGTTGTAGAGCGCCACGCCGTAGGTGTCCTGCGGGGGGTTGGCGAAGGTGTCCGAGAGGCTGAAGCTCACCTCGGTCAGCCAGACCGGCTTCGGCAGCGGGAAGTCGCTCTGCGTCGCCGTCTTCTGGACCCGTGCCGGCCAGTTGTCCGGGCCGGCGAGGAAGTTGCCGACGTTCGACGGGGTCAGGGCGTTCGGGTACGTCGGGTGGACGTGCATGATGTACGCGTCCGGCTCGCGGCCCGTGCCGTTCGCGACCGTCGCCGCGACCGCGTTCTGCGTGTCCAGGTTCCAGGTGCGGTCCCGGACGCAGGCGTTCGTCGGCTCCTCGTAGCCCGCGACCGCCGCGATCCGCAGGCCCGGGTAGAGGTTGTGCAGCGCCAGCGACCAGGGGCCCACGACCGTGGAGCCGTAGTCCGTGCCGGTCGGGAAGTACTTCGCGTAGTCGGTGTTGAAGCACAGGTCCAGCTCATTGCCCAGCTCGACGTAGTCGATCGGGATCCCGTCGGTCTTGGCCTGCGCCAGCATCTTCTCCTGGTCGGCCAGCGAGTCGGTCATCACATTCAGCACGAAGACCGGCGGCACGCGCGTCTGGTTGTACGCCTTCTCCAGATCCGACAGGTACGTGTGGAAGTCCGGCGTCGGGTTCGGTGTCATAAACGGATCGCCCACCGGCTGGCCCTTCGTCCAGACCCAGTAGTTCGCCGACGTCCCCGCCGGCCAGCGCACCGTCGACGGGGACAGCGCCGCCAGCTCGGGATACGCCGCCGCCGGGTAGCCGGTCGTGCCCGAGGGGTAGATGCTGCCGCCTCCGTAGTCGAAGGCGAAGCCGAAGTAGCTCGGCGACAAGCTGTGCGACGCGCCGGTGCCGACCGTCACCCCGGCGGCCGTCCGGCCAGCCGCCGCAGTCCCGGCGGCTGGCCGCCCCGTCCTATCCGAGCCGCCGGCCATCGCGGCGGTTGCGGCGGTCGCGGTCGCCACAGCCAGCCCCGCGGCCAGCGTGACGCCCAGCGCCGTCCGTACGCGCACGCGGCGGCTTTTGCGCAAATACATGGTGATTGATCTCCTTCACGGAGTGGACGGGCCTTGCCCCCGTTGGCTTGAGCCGTCGTCCGCGCAGCACCGTATGAGACCCCCAGTAGGCGTCCGATAAGGACTCTCAGTGATCATGCCCACACGCCCGGCGCCGTTCGGCCTAACCACCTTCCGGCCGGGACCGCGCCGTGCGGCAGAATACGGTCCGCCCCGCCCTGTCGAAGAAAGGCCCGCCATGCTCGCCGTGCACTGGGACACGATCCGCCTGTTCCTTCACGTGGTGGCCGCGACCATCTGGGTCGGCGGGCAGATCACGCTGGCCGCGCTGGTCCCGGTGCTCCGCAAGGCCGGGTCAGAGGTGACCAAGGCGGCGGCCGACGGCTTCAACCGGATCGCCTGGCCGGCCTTCGCCGTCCTGATCCTGACCGGCGTGTGGAACGTCATCGCCGAGCACGACAAGGACCACGGCTCGTACCACACCACGCTGATCGTGAAGTACGTCGTGGTGGCCGCCTCCGGCCTCACCGCGTACCTGCACGCGCAGGCCAAGAGCAAGGGCGCGATCGCGGCCTTCGGGGCGCTGACCGGACTCACCGCGCTGGCGTCCCTGTTCGTCGGGATCATGCTGGCCGGGTGAAATTCGGGCTTGCTCAAATACTTGCCGACACGTTGTTGGGAAAAGGCGGATCGCACCGTGGTCGCAGGGTCCTGACGCAATAGCGGTCACGACGATCTGTTCGCGGAGTTACGATTCAGTTCTCGTCATTCACGCATGGGGGTGGGATCAAATGCGTCAGAATCGCATCATTCCGGTCTGCGTCGTCGCAGCCGCGGTCGCCGCGACCGGTACGGCGTGCTCGTCGTCCGGCACGACGGGGTCGGCCCAGGGCGGCGGCTCCGGCGGTTCCGGCGGCTCCGGCGGCTCCGGCCAGGCGATCACGCTGCTGGCGAAGATGACCGCGCCGCAGGCGGTCGCGCAGTCCACCAAGGCGGTGGCCGCGAAGCAGAGCGCGAAGGTCCACATGAGCGTCACGATGCCGATGCCGAGTATGAAGGAGGACGCTTCCGGCTCCATGTCCTTCGGTTCGTCGCAGGCCATGGACCTGACCGCCACGATCTCCTCCACCGACCCGCAGGCCGGTGCCGCGCTGTCCCAGGTGGGGCGGATAGAGATGCGGATGGCCGGCACGGTCGCCTACATGAGCATGGGCAACAGCCCGCAGTTGGCGGCCGCGTTGCAGGGCAAGAAGTGGATGAAGATCGACTTCGACAACCTCAGCGGCGTCCCGGGGATGTCGAGCCTCTCCTTCGTGAAGGACATGGCGAAGAACAACGACCCGACCTTGCAGCTCAAGGGCCTGCTGGCTTCGCCGAACCTCAGGCAGGTCGGCCAGGAGCAGCGCGACGGCGTCCAGACGCTGCACTTCGCCGGCACCATGGGCCCGACCGACCTGGTCAAGGCCTCGGCCGGCAGCGGGCTGACCCAGCAGGACCTGGACATGCTCACCGCCGCGGTCAAGCAGGCCGGTATCACCACCACGACCTACGACGTGTGGGTCGACGGCAACGGCCTGCCGGCCGAGATCAAGTTCAGCGAGAACACGGCCGTCGGTGTCATCTCGGGCGACCTCACCTACACAGATTGGAGCAGCGCGCCGGTCACCGTCACCGCGCCGCCGGCTGACCAGACCATCGACATCGCGCAGCTGCTGAAGAACCAGCAGGGCTGACGGCGGCGAGGGTGAAGTGGGGACGTCCCCACTTCACCCCTCCTCGGCACGCAGCCGTTCCAGCAGTTCCGGAATGAGCGGCGAGCGCCGGAACGCCCACGCCACCCGCGACAGCCACTGCACTTCGGCGTCCAGATCGGTCGGGGCGAGCCCGCCGTCCCCGATGGTCGCGGCGCCGGACTCACGCGAACCGGCGAACCGGCGTCCGTGCCGCAGGTTCTCCAAAGCGGTGGCTATCGTCGCGGCCTCGACCAGCGCGGCGTCCGGCGGAGACTGCGCCAGCCAGGCCGCCACCGCCGGATGCTGGTACGCGCGCAGGACCAGCCGGCCGTCCAGGATCTCGATCACCCGCCGGTAGAGCGCGAACTCGATCCCCGCCGGCCGTCCGGCCAGCAGCGGCCGGCCGCCCTCGGGGAACCCGATCTGCGGCATCGCCTGGTGCAGCGCCGACCACAGCGGCCCCATCACCAGGTAGCACCGGCACAACCGGAGCCAGCGGGCCGTCGCCCGGAAAGCCACGCTCCACTTGCCGATCAGCGCCCCGGCGACCACCAGCGTCGCGCACACCGCGCCCAGGATGTTGGACACCGTGTCCTCGCTGCCGTCGAGCCGGCCGTAGCGCAGGACCCGGATAATGTCGTCGTACGACCACAGCGACCACACCACCCCGACGCACACCGCGGCCAGGATCAGCCGCACGCTCCAGCGCAGCGGGCCGGTGGGGGACAGCCGGGCCTGCGGCAGCAGCGCGATGAACAGCTCGACCAGCGCCCACACCGCGTAGGCGGCGAACAGCGCCACCCGCGCGGCGAGCGGCCAGCGGCCGTGCGGGTCGGCCACCAGGTTCCCGTCGGCGCTCAGCGTCGGCCGCGCGGCGACGAACAGCAGGACCATCGCGACCTGCACCGAAACCGCGATCGCGGCCTGGCCGGACGGCGAGCGGCGGCGCGCCGGGCGCGGGTTGAGCAGGCAGGCCAGCAGCATCAGGAAGCTCAGGGCGGCGGTGCGGACGGTGTCGCCCAGGGCGATCACCGACAGGCCGTCGACGCCGGCGTGGCTCAGGCCGACGGTGCCGGGGGCCAGCAGCGCCAGCGAGCAGCCCTCCAGCAGCGCGAACGCCAGGCCGGCCCAGCGGATCGGGTGCCGGCCGCCGCGCAGTTCGACCGCGAACGCCCAGGCGGCCAGCGCCATCAGCACCGCCGCGCCCAGGTAGGCGGCGAGGTCCGACATCGGCGGGTCAGACCTCGCCGCGGCCGAAGATGGTCTCGATCACCGTGTCCGCCCGCGGGCGGGGCGGCACGGGCCGGGCCGGGGAGGTCCGGCCGCGGGCCACCCGGTGGTGGATCATCGTGGCGATCAGCTCGGCCTCGCGTTCCTGCGGCTCGGTGTAGACGGTGCGGCCGAGCACGCTGCGGATCAGCGAGGCGGACAGGTGCGGCAGCAGCGTGCCGACGCCCCCGCCGGGGCCTGGGCCGGCCGCGTCGTGCTCGCAGACCAGGTGCGCGGCTTCGTGCAGCAGGATGTGCTGGCGGTGCACGGTGCTGGTGTCGCTGGAGTAGATGATCAGGTCGGTCCGCGCGGTGGTGACCAGCAGGCCGCACGGCCGGTCCGGGCGGGCCGGCACGCCGATCAGCTCGATCGGCCGGCCGCGCTTGCGGGCCAGGGTGGCGATGAAGCCCTCGGCGTCGAAGGGGTCCGGCAGGTCCAGCCGGTCCACCACGGTCTGGCACCTGCGCCACAGTTCGGCCCGGCCGTCGCGCGTCCCCACAGGCCACCTCTTCCGCGCCGGCTCGCCTCGCCGGATGATTCGACGTCAGTCTTCTTCGGCGCCGCCCTTGCCCTGCGCCGTGCGGGCCTTCTCCTCGTGCCGTACCAGGACGTCGATCATGTCGTTGAGCGTGTCGATGCCCTCCGGGGACAACGTCAACGCCCGCAGCGCGACGTTGCGCACCCCGGCGTCGCGCAGCACGCCGAGCAGCTCCAGTTCGCGTGCGATGGCAGTACTCTGATCATCGTCGAAAAAATAGGCTACCGGGACTTCGAAGAACTGCGCCAGAGCTTCCAGATGTCGCATTGTGGGGTTGTCCCTGCGCCCCGTGCGCAGTTGCCACAAATAGGTCGCCGAGAAGCTCTCACCGGTCGCCTCACGGCAGGCCGTGGCCACCTCGTCGTTGCTGAACAGCTCCCGGTTGGGCCGCCGCACCGTCTGGAAGAGGATGTCGATCTTCTCCGCGAGCGTCCTTCGTCCACCAGGCCCGTCATGTGCCACCCCGTCGACCCCCTCTATGCCTGCCCCCACGAGCCCGAATCGGGGTCCATGCTAATCGATCGAGCAACAGCCGTCGTGGACGGCACTTGAGGTCTTGTCAGCCAGAATGAATTGTTCTAGGTTCGCAAAAGAGTCAGACCGCTGACTCATTCCTTGATCCCTCCCAACCTGGAGGTCGTTCATGCCCACTGCAAGCCCGCTGCTCGCGGAGCAGAACCTGCGTGAGCCCACGCGCAACGTGCGCGAGCGTAACGTGCGCGAACCGCTGCGGAGCGCCAACGTTCGTGAGCTCAACGTCCGTGAGCGTAACGTGCGCGAACCGCTGCGCAGCGCCAACGTTCGCGAGCTCAACGTGCGTGAGCCCCTGCGCGCGAACGTGCGCGACTCGCTCAAGCGGAACGTGCGCGACGTGCTGGCCGTCAACGCGAACCGGTCGCTGTCCAACAAGCTGCTCGCGAGCGCGGACGCCAACCGGTCCCTGTCGAACAAGCTTCTCGCGAGTGCCGACGCGAACCGGTCCCTGTCGAACAAGCTCCTGGCGAGCGCGGACGCGAACCGGTCCCTGTCGAACAAGCTGCTCGCGAGTGCCGACGCGAACCGGTCCCTGTCGAACAAGCTGCTCGCGAGTGCCGACGCGAACCGGTCGCTGTCCAACAAGCTCCTCGCTTCCGTGGACGCGGACCGCGTGGTCTCCAACAAGCTCCTCGCTTCCGTGGACGCGGACCGCGTGGTCTCCAACAAGCTCCTCGCCTCCGCCGACGCGGACCTGGTGATCCTCGACAAGCTCCTCGCGTTCGAGGACAGCGACTCCCGCGAGCACCAGGCGTGCCTGCCGAACCCGTACCCGACCGCGACCACCCGCTTCGACTGCGAGCTGTAGCGCGCCGGTTCCACCGATGAGCGAAGCCACCGCGGGCCGCCGAAGGCGGACCGACGAGAACTGGGTGCACCGTGTCGATCCGCGGATGCCCGGGGTGGCGCACGGCTGGAAGCTGCACGTCTCGGCCCGCCCGGCGACCCTGGAAGAGGTCGTATCCCGGGTCCTGCCGGTGCTGGACGAGTACGTGTGCCATGTGAAGTACGCGCGGACCCCGGAGATCCTCAGAGTCCTCAACTCCGGGTTCCGCAGCCCCGGCGCGGTCGGCAAGGCCGTCACCGTCTACCCCGCCCCCGGCACCGTCGTCGAGCTCGCTTCCGTCCTGGTCGAGGTGTTGAACGGGATCGACGGCCCGCGCGTTCTGAGTGACATGCGGGTATCGCCCTCCGCGCCGGTCTACTACCGCTACGGGCCCTTCGAGGCCACCTACCGCACCGGGTCCGGCGGACGCCTGGAATCGGTGATGATCGGCCCCGACGGACAGGGCTTCGACGGCCTGGCCACCGGGAACTACCGGTGCCCGCCGTGGGCGGTCGACCCGTTCCAGCCCGACGGGTCGGACGCGCAGCCGGCCGGCACGTCGGCCTCGCTGGCCGGCGGCCGGTACGAGATCACCGCCGGGATCGTCCGCGCGGCGCACGGCAACGTCTACCGGGCGATCGATCGCGCCCTGAACACGCGGGTCGTGCTGAAACAGGCGCGCGCCTTCGTCGCGGAGGACGACGCCGAGCTGGACGCACGACACCGGCTGCGCCACGAACGCCTGGTTCTGGAGAAGCTGGACGGGATCGACGGGATCCCGCGCTTCGTCGACTACTTCGAGCACGCTGGCGACGAGTTCTTGGTGATGGCCGACTCCGGCGCCCGGGATCTGCGGCGCGAGGTCCTGGAGAACGGGCCCTACCGCCTCGGCGCCCCGGACCGCGATCCGCTCGCGCTGGCCGACCGGCTGGCCGCGGTGCTGGACGAGGTGCATCGGCGCGGTGTGGTCGTGCGGGACATCAAGCCGGGAAACGTGGTTCTGGACGCCTCGGGGCATCCGCACCTCGTCGACTTCGGGATCAGCGCGATGGACGGCTTCGGGCCCGGCGGGGCGACGCTCGGCTACAGCGCGCCGGGCCGTCCGCAGGACACTGACGACGACTTCTACGCGCTCGGCGTCACGCTGGGCTTCGTCGCCACCGGACTGGAACCGGTGCTCATCGACGACGATGCCCTGGTCAACCGCGATCGAACGCTGGCCGGGCTGGAGGCGGCCGACGTCCCGCCCGCGGTGTCGAGTCGTATCCGGACTCTGATGAAGGTCTCCGACGCCGGCCACCTGCCGCCGATTCCGGACGACGACCTGCTCGACGAGATCATCGCCGACGCGGTCGCGTACTGCGTCCAAGCCGCGCGGGATACCGTCCGCGAAGGTTCGGGGCCGACCGATCTGTACGCCGGGAGCTCCGGGCTCGGCTGGGAGCTGCTCCAGCACCGGGACCGGCCGGGCGTCGCGGACGTCGTCGAGCTGTTGGCGCGCTGGACGGCGCGGCAGACCCGGGACCTGTCCGCCAGCCTCTACTCCGGACGCATGGGCGTGGCGTTGTTCCTCCAGCAGGCCGGTCTGCCCTACGACCACGACGGCTTGCTGCCGCGCGGACGGCTCGACGGAGGGCCGCCGGAAGCCGATCTCGTCGAAGGCGCGGCGGGCATCGGGCTCGGTCATCTGTTGATGGCGGACGCTTTCGTCTCGCCGTCGCACAGCGGAGTCTGGGACTTCCACCTGGCTAGCGCCGCCGAATGCCACCGGCTCATCACGAGCGGAATCGCGACGCTCACCCCGACCGACGCGGCCAAGCCCGGCAACGCGGCGCTCGCGGCGGGGATCGCGCACGGGGACGCGGGAGTCGCGTACTTCCTTGCCGAGTACAGCCGGGTCGTCGGGGCTGCGGCCGGAGCCGGAGCCGGAGCCGGAGCCGGAGCCGGGGCCGAGGCTGGCGTCGGAGCCGGCGTCGGAGTCGGGCGTGCCGGAGACGTCGTGGCGGCGGCTGCGGCGCGTGCGGCCTGCGACCGTCTCGCAGCCCTGATACCCGCGCTCCTGGCCCGTGCTCTGGCCCCTGAAGGAACACGGCGCTACGGCTCGTGGTGCCGGGGGCTGGCCGGGATCGGCAGCGTCCTGATCCGGGCGGCGGAGTGTGTCGGTGAGCTGAGATACCTTGAGCTCGCTGATCAGTGTGCTGACGCCTGCGTCCGGATCGCGCCGCGGATGCCGCAGGTGGTCCAGTGCTGCGGTCTGGCCGGCGTCGGGGACTTCCTCATAGACCTGGCCGAAGCCACCGGGGACGAGCGCCGGTGGCACCAGGCCGCGGTGATCGCCCAGCTCGTCCTGGCCCGCAGCGGGGGGACCTGGTCGCAGCCGGTTTTCCCTGATGTGGAACTTACGCGGACCAGTGCAGGCTGGGCAGGAGGCACGTCGGGCGTGCTGGGCTTTCTGCGGCGGCTGCGCCACCGCGGCGGGAATCGGCTGGCCACCACGTCGCGACAGCTGATGTGAATCAAGTTCTGTCATTCCATTCACTCCAGTTTACAGCGGCCGCACGGACCAGTAAGGTCGAGGCCTGATGGAGCCGTGACGACGTCAGGGGGCGGATCGACATCCATGACCGAACGCGCGACTCTGCGGCACCGGAGGATCGGGGCCGCCCTGCGGGCGCACCGGGTCAGCGCCGGACTCACCCTGGAACGGGTGGCCCACCGGCTCACCCCGGCCGACGCCATGTCGGCGGCGAAGATCTCCCGCATCGAGAACGGGCAGTACGCCGTCAACCCGCACGACGTGCGGGCCCTGTGCCGCGTCTACGACCTGGACGCCTCGACCACCGACGAGCTGGTCGAGCAGGCCTCGCAGGCGCTGCGGCGCACCTGGTGGCAGGAGGGTGAGGCCGGGTCCCTGCCGGCCCCGTTCCAGCGCTACCTGGAGTACGAGGACACATGCGTCGCCCTGGACGTGTTCGCGCCGGTGTTCGTGCCGGACATCCTGCAGACCGCCGCGTATACCAGGATGCTGATAGCAGGACTCTGGCCCGACAAGAACCCCGGCGAGCGCCAGGCGCTGGCCTCGGTGTTGACCCGGCGCCAGACCCGGCTCGCGGTCGAGGCCGGGCCGCGGGTGCAGGTGGTGCTGGACGCGCACGCGGTGCTGCGCAGCTGGGGCGACCGGTCGGTCGCGGTGCGGCAGGCCGCGTACCTGCTGGAGGTCTCGCGGCATCCGCGGACCGAGGTGCGGGTGATCCCGGACGGCCGGGTGTATCCGGGTGCGCATACGGGATTCACGCTGATGACGCTCGGGTCGGGGGAGAAGCAGGCCCGGTCGGCACGGCAGGTCAAGCAGGTCCCCAAACAGGGCGCGCCGGCGACCAAGCCGGCCGAGCACGTGGGGTTCGTCGGGGGTGTCGTCGGCTGGTGCCTGGTCGACGGCGGTGACGAGATAGACCGGTACACGCTCACGTTCCAACAGCAGCGCGCCGCCGCGCTCGGCCCCGAGGAGACCCGTAGATGGCTGCGGCTGGCGATCAAGAGCATGGGCGGGGTGGGATGACCGCGGTTCCGGTGTCGCCGGAGTTGTCTTCGGAGGTGACACCGGACTCCGCGTTGTCCCACATCGCTTCGAGCCAGACCATTGACGTTCCGTTCTCCGGCGACGACGCCGGCCACGGCGGCCTGAACTGGGGCCAGCAGCACATCCTCGGCGCGATCCGGAACCTCGGCTCGTCGATGAACATGTGCGCGCTGCGCGAGCTGTCGCCGACGGCGACCGTCGAGGACTTCGCCGACGAGCTCCGCTTCTACCTGAACCGTTTCCAGGCGATGCGGACCCTGCTGCGCTTCGAGGCGGGCCGTCCCCCGATCCAGGTGGTTCACGCCTCCGGCACGGCCCCGTTGCAGATCCTCGACATCGACCCCGGCGCCGACCTCGACGCGGTGCTGGCGGCGCTGGTCGCAGAACACGAACAGCGCAACTTCGACGACGAGCACGAGTACCCGATCCGCATGGTCCTGATACGCCGCGCCGGCGTGCTGACGCACCTGCTGACCGTCCTGAACCACTTCGCGACCGACGGCGCGGGTGCGTTCGCGATGTACGAGGACTTCCTCCACCGCGACCCGGTGACCGGCCAGGCGCGCGGCCCGGTGCCGACCCACCCGCTGGATCTGACCGTCCAGCAGGCCACGCCCGCCGGACGGAGGCAGAGCGACGCGTCCCTGCGCTACTGGGAGCGCCAACTGGCCGCGCTGCCGAGAAGACGACCGACCGCGGCGGTGCCCGAGACGGGATCCCGCTACCGCAGGGCGACGCTGCGGTCGGTTCCCCTCCTGCTCGGGGCGACCCGCGTCGCGCACCGCCTGGACTGCGACGTCTCCGCGGTGCTGCTCGGCCTGTTCGCGACGGCGCTGGCCCGCCTGACCGGGGAGCAGCCGACCGCCGCGCAGATGCTGGTGAGCAACCGCTTCCGGCCCGGCATGGCGGACATCGTCGGGAACGTCAGCCAGAGCGGGCTGTTCGTGGTCGACGTCGCCGACGCGACCGTGGACGAGGTGATCGAGCGCGCGCAGCGTGCCGTGACGCGTACGTACAAGTACGCGTACTTCGACTTGGAGCAGTGGAAGACGCTGCTGGCCACGGTCGAACGCGAGCGCGGGGAGGAGCTGGCGCTGTGCTACTACAACGACCGGCCATCGCAGCGCAGCGGGACCGCGCCGGGGTCGGAGCCGAGCGTCGAGGCGGTTACGGCGGCCGCCGCGACGCCGGCGCCGGTGGTGTGGAGCGCACTGCCGTTCTTCAACGAGCGGCTGATGGTCACCATCGACAACGTGCCTGATGACGACGAGGCGGTCACGGTGCTGGTGTCGGCGGACACATGGCACGTGACGAGTGAGGATATGGAGACGCTGGCTCGGACGATGGAGTCGCTGGCTGTCGCAGCGGCCTGCGATCCGGCGACGGTGACCGGGGTAAGGGCGGTCGCGGAGGCGGAGCCTGTGGGGTGAGGGTGTTCGGCGCGCGGGTTCGCGGGTTCGCGCAGTGCGGCGACTGAAGGCGGCTTTTGGGACGCTTTGCCTGTAACCCTTCGCCGTATCTCTGGATGAGAGGAACTTGTTCCATCTACTCATCAAGAGGACAGCATGCGCAACAGAGTGATCCCCTTCCTGGCGCTGGCCGTCGCGGGCCTGATGGTGGCCGGTGCCACCGAGGCGGAAGCGGCCGGCTCGATCTTCCAGGTTGTCTCCACTCCGAACACTGAAACCGCGCCGATCTCCAACGATCTGCTGACCGGGGCGTCGAGCACGTCGACGCACGACGTGTGGGCGGTCGGGTTCGCCACCGACCCCGGCACCACCGACCACACGCTGGCGGAGCACTGGAACGGCACCAAGTGGTCGGTCTCGCCGACTCCGGACGGGACCTCCGGCAGCCAGCTCGCCGCCGTCGCGGCCGTGTCGCCGACGAACGCCTGGGCGGTCGGCTTCCAGAACTCCGCTCTGCCGATCGCCTCGAACACCACGCTGATCGAGCACTGGAACGGCTCGGCCTGGTCGATCGTGCCGAGCCCGAACCCGGATACCGAAGGCGACGTGCTCACCAGCGTCACCGCGACCTCCGCCGACGACGTGTGGGCGGCCGGCTACTTCACGACCGGCGGCGGGAACCAGATCCTGCCGTTGTTCGAGCACTGGAACGGGACCGCGTGGAGCGTGGTGCAAGTGCCCGCCGTGGACTCGTCGGTCAACTTCGTCAGGTCCATCAATGCGCTGTCCCCGACCAACGTGTGGGCCGTCGGCTACCAGATCGACGACTCCAGCGGCCACAGCGACGACCTGATCCTGCACTGGGACGGCACCCGCTGGACCGACCAGCCGATCCTGCCCATCGGCCAGGTCACCCTGCAGTCGGTGCACGCCGTCTCCGCGAACGACGTCTGGGCCGTGGGCACAGCCCTCGGCGACACCGGCGGCGACTCGAACAACCTCGCGCTGCACTGGAACGGTTCGGCGTGGACCTCGGTGAAGATCCCGAACGTCGACACACCCAGCCAGGGGAGCAACTTCATGGAGAGCGTCACGGCGCTGTCCAGCAACGACGTGTGGGCGGTGGGCGCGGCCACCGGGTCGGCCGGCGTCAACCAGACCATGATCGAGCACTGGAACGGCAGCGCCTGGAGCATCGTGCCGGGAGCGAACGAGGACCCGCAGGGGGACAACTCCAACACGCTGTTCTCGGTCGTCGCCACCGGGGCGGGCAGCCTTACGGCGGTGGGTCCTGGAGCAGTTTGCAGCAGGGGAACCCCGGGTCGCGCACGCTCGCCGTCACGACGACGCACGGCTGAGCTGAGAGGGAAACACAGCATAGCTACCTGTGAAAACGGCGCTGCTGGCCTGTGTGTGGGTGCTGGTGGCGGGTGCGGTTTGTTTGTGGGTTGACGGTCAAGGGCGTTTTTTGACGGCTTCGCACTGGTTTAAGAAGGATCCGCTGG
>NZ_JBGCCM010000053.1:0-59353 GCF_041262085.1 Catenulispora sp. GAS73 | reverse complement strand
CCCCGGCGGCGACACCCCTCTGCCCCGGCCCCGGGCCCCGGCGGCCCCCCCCCGGGCCGGGGGGCGCCGCGCCGCATCTTTGCCGGGGTTCGGCAGGCAGCTGCGATCAGGCGTCCTTCGGGGCACGGGTCGGGTCGTCGACCGTCGGCCAGGCGCCGTCGCGCCGCGCCTGCTTGACGTCCTCGACGTACTCGCGGCTGAACATCGCCGCCAGCATCGCCACGCCGCCTCGGGCCACGCGCACCTCGCCGCTGTGGATCCGGCCGGTCAGCCGGACCCGGCGGACGCCCTCGGCGGGGACGACGCCTTTGCGCTGGTTCTGCTGTCCGACGCCGTCCTTCACCTTGCCGCTGCCGCTCCACACGATGTCCCGCTGATCGACGACCGCGTCGTCGGGCAGAAGCAGCTTCACCATGGCGCGGTCCAGGTCGAGGTCCACCACCAGCTCGCCGGCCGGCAGCTGCGGGGAGCGCAGGTCGAGCACGACCGAGCCGCGGCGGGCCCGGACCTCGAAGCGATCGGCGCTGGTCCAGTTGCCCAGACGCTTGGCCGCGGTGTGGTCGACGTGCAGGCGGACCGGCTCGGCGGCCGCGTCGGCGACGGTGCGGGTGGTCGCGGTGGTGGAGATCGTGCTGGTCATTTCGGGTGCTCCTCGGGATCTGCCCTCGGTGAGGGACCGGGGTGGTTCGTGCTGACGATTTGATAGTTGCATTTACACTAGTTGCCTGTCAACTAGAGCCATTGAAACTAGTCTCTCGGAGGCTAAGATGCCTGCATGGCAGCCCAGAACCCCTCGCCCGCCGCGACGCGCCGCTCCCCGCTGGCGCTCGCGGTCCTCGCCCTGCTCGGCTACAAGCCCCTGCACCCGTACGGCGTGCAGCGGCTGCTCAAGGAATGGGGCAAGGAGAACGTCGTCAACGTCGGGCAGCGCGCGAGCCTGTACAAGACGATGGAGCGGCTCACGGCGGCCGGACTGATCGCGGTGCGCGAGACCGAGCGCGACCAGCAGTACCCGGAGCGGACCGTCTACGAGCTCACCGACGCCGGCCGCGAGGCGGCGCAGGCGTGGATCGACGACATCGTGCGCGTGCCACGTCCGGAGTACCCGGAGTTCCCGGCCGCGCTGTCGTTCCTGATGATGCTGGAGCCGGACGCGGTGCTGGCCGCGCTGCGCGAACGGCGCGACACCGTGGCGAGATCGCTGGCCGCGGCGAAGCAGGGCGTGGCCGACTCCCGGCAGTACGGGCTGCCGAAGGTGACGCTGCTGGACGACGAGTACCTGGTCGCGGTCACCGAGGCCGAGCTGCGGTGGATCGAGGGCGTCGTGACGGAGCTGGAGAACGGCGAGCTGACGTGGAGCCTGGAGGAGCTGCGGCCGTTCGACGAGACGGACACAGACACCGAGACCGCGGCCGCGGCCGGCTGACGCGCGGCCCCGCCGCGCCCCGGCCGGGGATCAGGTCAGTTCCGGATCAGCTCCGGATCAGCTCCGGATCACTTCCGGATCGGCCGGTCCCCCGACCGCGCCGGCAGCACCCGGTCCAGGGTCTCGGCCAGCTTCGAGGCCTGCGTCGCGGTCATCACCTGGCGCATCTGGCCGAAGACCGACGGGAACTGCTCGGGCAGCAGGATGGTGACGCCGTCGAGGAAGCGCGGGGTCGGTCGCAGGTCCTTGGCGTGCACCACCAGGACCGGCTCGACCTTCACCCCGCTCGGCAGGTTCCGGCCCAGCGCCGAGGTGAGGTTCTGGGCCTCCAGGTCGAGCCGCTTGAGCGTGGTCTCGCGGTTGTCCATGCCGACGAAGAGCTTGTCGCCGATCATCTGGGGCTTGGGGCCGGAGGCCCAGTTCTTCGAGTCCAGCAGGAAGACCCCGGCCGGGCCGATCAGCAGGTGCTCGATGTCCACCGGCGGGATGCCGGGGACGGCGCCGGAGGCCAGCCGGCGGTCGTGCAGGGCGGTGAAGCCCTGGAACCTCAAAGGTTTGATCGCCCGCGCGGTGGCGGCCTCGCCGGAGGCTCGGCGGCCGGCCAGGCTGACGTCGGCGGGCTTGGTGTAGGCCAAGTCCGCCAGCGCCAACGCCACCAGCGCGGCGAAACCCACGCCGAAATACCCGTGGCGGGTCATCGCGGACGCGACGACGCCGCTCACGACAGTGACAGGAAGGGCCCACCACAGGGAGTCCTTGATGCGTCTCCGGCGTTGAGCGGCCCAAGCCGACTGGACGCTGGTGTTTACCGCCCGCAGACTGCTACCCGCCGCGGCCCTCTCCGGCTTCAATTCTCTGAACGCCACTGAAGACCACTCTCCTCGTCACCGACCGTACTCCGATGTGCATGCCCGGCGCAGAGGTATTCACTTACGACGCCGGCTTGGTAAACCCACGCCGCCACCGATGTGTACCTACAAGCCACATTGTCGTTAGCCTGGCCTGCATGACGCCGCCGCCGCCCGAAGTCGACCCCATGGCCATGACCCTGGAGATCGACGACACCATGGACTTGACCCTCGACGCAACGGTCGGGATCAACGGACCCGTGCCGGCCGGGCCGGTCTACGTCACGGGCGACGTGCACGGCTGCGCGGAGCAGTTGCAGGCCTCGTTGTTCCGCAGCGGCATCACCGACGCCGACGGCGAGTGGGCCGCCGGCTCGGCGTGGCTGTGGTTCCTCGGCGACCTGTTCGACCGCGGCCCGGACGGCATCGGCGTCATCGACACCGTGATGCGGCTGCAGAAGCAGGCCCCGGAGCACGGCGGCCGCGTCGACTGCCTGCTGGGCAACCACGAGGTCATGCTGCTGGCGTCCTACCGGCTGACGGGCCCCGGCGCGGACAAGTTCCAGGAGCGGTGGCTCGGCAACGGCGGCCAGCCCAAGGACCTGCGGGCCCTGACCGAGGAGCACGCGCAGTGGCTGGCGTCGCTGCCGGCGATGGCGCTGGTCGACGACCACCTGCTGATCCACTCCGACACGGTGACCTACCGCGAGCTCGGCGGCGACATCGCCACGGTGAACGCCACGGTGCAGGCGGTCCTGCGGGAGTACACGGACCTGGAGGCCTGGGACCGGCTCACGCACCTGGTGACCGCGCGGTTCGCGTTCGCCGACGACGGGACCAACGCGCTGGAGTTCCTGGCGGAGTTCGGCGGCTCGCAGATCGTGCACGGGCACTCGCCGATCCCGCTGGTGTTCGACATCCCGGCCGAGGACATCACCGGCCCGATGATCTACGCCGAGGGGCGCGCGGTGAACATGGACACCGGGACGTTCCTCGGGGGGCCGTGCCTGATCAGCCCGCTGCCGTCGATACCGCCGCGGCCGCAGGGCTGAGGTTCGGCGCTCGGCGCTCGGCGTTCGGCGCTCGGCGCTCGGCGCTCGGCGCTCGGCGCTCGGCGCTCGGCGCTCGGCGCTCAGAACCGGCTCCGGTCGGACGTGGACACGTGCGTGTGATGACGGTGCGGCCGGTATCGGCACGGTGACCTGTGCGCCCGGCGGCGGCGAGTCTCCCGGGCCCGGGGCGCGCACGGCGCCAATATGGGCGGTATGCGCAGATTCCTGACATCCCGCGGGGTCCCGGCGTGCGCGGGCCTCAGCCTGACGGCTGTCGCCGCCGCCGCGTTGCTGGCCGGCTGCTCCTCCTCGGCCTCGAAGCCGGATCCCTACAAGATCGGCACGCTGCCGGCCGCCGACGTCGTGACCCAGGGCCACGCCGCCGGGCACTGGACCCGCACCGGCGGCACGCTCCAGCTGGTCGGCACGGTGACCCCGGACAGCGCCGCGCAGTTCGCCACGGCGCTCGGCTCCGGCGCGGACACCGTGCGCGTCACGGTGACCGGCGGCGACCTGGCCTCGGGCCTGGCGATCGGCCGCACCATCCACGACCGCAAGCTCAACCTGCTGATCGACGGCGCGTGCGCGGGCCCGTGCGCGGACTACTGGTTCCCGGCCGCCGCCACCCGCCGCGGCACCGGCTCGGGCTCCTGGCTGGGCTACGTCCCGGACCTGAGCGAGACCGGCGGCGCCACCGCGCAGCAGCAGGCCGCCGAGGCCAAGTTCTACACCGACTCCGGCGTGGACGCCGCGAAGTTCCACGCGGCCCTGGACGGCCAGCTCCGCGAGGTCCCCGGCGGCAGCGCGGCGCCGGGCGCGGCGATGTGGATGCCGACCGCGGCCGATCTCAAGTCCCTGGGCTACTCCGCGGCGACGGTCAAGGACCTGTGGCTGCCGCCGAACCTGGCCTCGGCCAACGCGCAGGCCCGGGCCTGGCAGCAGGTCGTGGCGTACCAGAACACGCTCGTGGGGCTGCCGCCGGTGCCGGACAAGGGCGCCCCGGCCGTGCCCGCGCCGCCCGCGGCCCCGGCCGCGCCGAAGCCTTCGAAGAAGGCCTAGGCGGTTCGGACCACACTCGGCCCGCTCGGCCCACACTCGGCCCACACTCGGGCCGGCTCCGGTCCCGTCGGGCCCGGCCTCAGACCTTCCCGACCGCCGCCTGCGCCAGCGCCTTGGCATCGTCCGAGGCGCTGGCGTAGCTGTCGGCGTGGATGACCGCGACGTTCAGGTCGAAGCCGTTCTTGTACACGTCGATCACGCCCGGCGTCTGGCTGCTGCGGTAGGCCTCGTCGCCCAGGCCCGAGATCGAGCTCACGGTGCTGGCCGGGATGGTCGCGCGGAAGGCGTCGAAGCCGGATTTGGTGACCCCGGTGAGCGAGATGGTCACCATGTCCGGGTGACCGGAGTTGTAGGCGCAGCTGCGGCCGCCGCTGTTGGAGGCTATGGCCCCGGACTTCGAGCCGTCCGGCAGGTGTCCTATCGAGATCACCTGGTCCGCCGCGATCAGCGCGCACGGGTCCGGCACGCCGGGTACGACGAAGCCCTGGGCGTTGCCCGTCGCGGCGCTGGTGGGCCCCGTCGAGTTCGTCGCGACCGGCGCCAGCGGCGGCGGGGTGGAGTTCCCGCCGCACGCGGACAGCGCCACGGACACGGTCAGCGCGAGCGCCGCGGTGGCGAGGACGGTGGACCTGGTGAGGGTTTTGGAGTTGGTACAGATCGCGGGCCTGGGGCTTGGCATGGGGACTAGGGTAGCCGCGGCTCCTCGGGCCCACGCCGGGGCCGGGACATGCGCTCACTCCCCGGTGGCACCGTCGATCGCCTCGCGCAGCAAGTCGGCGTGGCCGAGGTGGCGCGCGTACTCCTCGATCATGTGCAGGTAGACCCAGCGCAGCGACAGGGTCTCCTGACGCTTCTCGAACGTCTCGTCGAGACTGTGCCCCACACAGGCCTGCCGGGCGAGCTCGACCTCCTCGTGGAACACCGCGAAATCGGCCTCGGCACTGTCCGCGGTCCCGTTGTGGAAGTCGCCGTCGGGGTCTTCCTTGGTCGTGAAGATCTCCTCCAGCTCCTTCCGGCCCAGGAACTGGATCCGGAACCACCAGCGCTCCACCAGCGCCATGTGCCGGACCAAGCCCAACAGCGTCAGGTCGGTGCTGGCCAGCGGCTGCGACGCCAGCTGCTCCCCGGTGAGCCCGCCGCACTTCCAGAGCAGGCTCTCCCGGTGCCAGTCCAGGAAGCGTTCAAGGCTGTCGCGCTCGGTGCTGGAGGGGATGTTCTCCTGCCGCTCGAAGGACGGTGCGGTCCACACGGCGGGCGAAGTCGATGTTGAAGACATGCGCACAGCGTCTCGGCCTTCGAGCCGGTCTGGCAACACTCAGAGGAAACCCGTGTATGGTTGGTCACCGTCGGCACATCACAGGGCCCGCATATATCGCTTCATCTCCGGTATATGCGGGCCCTGTTTGCCTAGGGGCTGGTGTGAGGCTTGTGTCGCCTCGCGATCAGTCCACGGGATCTGTTCACGCGATCAGTCCACGAGCGGCAGGTAGACGCCCTCGTGTGCGGAGGCCGCGAACTGCGCCGACTTCTCCGCCATGCCGGCCGACAGCGCCTCGTCGGTGCCGAGGCCGTGCTCCTCCGCGTACTTGCGGACGTCCTGCGTGATCTTCATCGAGCAGAAGTGCGGGCCGCACATCGAGCAGAAGTGGGCGGTCTTCGCCGGGGCCGCCGGCAGGGTCTCGTCGTGGTACGCGCGGGCCGTGTCCGGGTCCAGGGCCAGGTTGAACTGGTCCTCCCAGCGGAACTCGAAGCGGGCGTCGGACAGCGCGTCGTCCCAGCGCTGCGCGCCTTCGTGGCCCTTGGCCAGGTCGGAGGCGTGCGCGGCGATCTTGTAGGCGATCAGGCCCTGCTTGACGTCGTCGCGGTTGGGCAGGCCCAGGTGCTCCTTGGGCGTCACGTAGCAGAGCATGGCGGTGCCGTACCAGCCGATCATCGCCGCGCCGATCGCGGAGGTGATGTGGTCGTAGCCGGGGGCGATGTCGGTGGTGAGCGGGCCGAGGGTGTAGAACGGCGCCTCGTCGCACAGCTCCATCTGGAGCTCGACGTTCTCCTTGATCTTGTGCATCGGGACGTGGCCCGGGCCCTCGATCATCACCTGCACGCCGAGCTCGCGGGCGATCTTCGACAGTTCGCCGAGCGTGGTCAGCTCGGCGAACTGGGCCGCGTCGTTGGCGTCGTAGATGGAGCCGGGGCGCAGGCCGTCGCCGAGGGAGTAGGTGACGTCGTAGCGCGCCAGGATCTCCGTCAGCTCCCTGAAATTGGTGTAGAGGAAGTTCTCCTTGTGGTGCGCCAAGCACCAGGCGGCCATGATCGAGCCGCCCCGGGAGACGATGCCGGTCTTGCGGGTGGCGGTCAGCGGGACGTAGCGCAGCAGCACGCCGGCGTGGATCGTCATGTAGTCCACGCCCTGCTCGCACTGCTCGATCACGGTGTCCCGGAACACCTCCCACGACAAGTCCTCGGCATTGCCCTTGACCTTCTCCAGCGCCTGGTAGATCGGCACGGTGCCGATCGGGACCGGGCTGTTGCGCAGGATCCACTCGCGCGTGGTGTGGATGTTGCGGCCGGTGGACAGGTCCATCACGGTGTCGGCACCCCAGCGCGTGGCCCACACCATCTTGTCCACCTCCTCCTCGATCGAGGAGGCCACCGAGGAGTTGCCGATGTTGGCGTTCACCTTGGTCAGGAAGTACCGGCCGATGATCATCGGCTCGGCCTCGGGGTGGTTCACGTTGGCCGGGATCACCGCGCGGCCCCGGGCGACCTCGTCCCGCACGAACTCGGCACTGACGCCCTCCCGCACCGCGATGTACTCCATCTCGGCGGTGACCTCGCCGCGCCGCGCGTAGGCGAGCTGGGTGACCGCGCCGGCGCCCTCGGCCCCGCGTACCGGCTTGCGCCCGCCGGAGAACACCGCGTCGAGGTTGCGCAGGTCGGCGGACTTGAGCCCGTCGTCGGTCGGCTGCCAGGTGCGGCCCTCGTACTGCTCGGTGTCGCCGCGCTCGGCGATCCACGCGCTGCGCAGGGCCGGCAAGCCGAAGCGGACGTCGGTCCGCACCTCCGGGTCGGTGTACGGACCGGAGGTGTCGTAGAGGACGACGGAGTCGCCGTTGGTCAGCGCGATCTCGCGCATCGGCACGCGCAGGTCGGCGCGCGCGTCGGAGGACAGATACGTCTTGCTCGAAGCGGACGAGCCGGAGGTTTCGGAGGATTCGGACGATGCGGACACATCATTGACAGCCGTCATGGCGGCGCTCCCTACGTCGGCATTACCCGGACAGGTTCGGCGGTCGACGGCGCCAGCCGTCCTCTCAGCCCGGTTCGCCCGAGCTCCCGCGTGTATGTGGTTTCAGGGGACACCGTAGCGCGCGTACCGTGATCCGCGTCAATGCCAGGGGACGGGAGCACCGATGATCGGCAGGCAGGGCCGCGTGACGGGGCGCATCGCGCCGGGACTGGTCGGCGAGGTGATAGTGGAGATCCGCGGCGGCAGCGAGGCGTTCCACGCCTACGCGATGACACCGGGGACGGAGATCCCGAAGGACGCGCTGGTGGTCGTGGTGGAGTACCAGGCGCCTCGGACGGTGTACGTGGAGCAGCTGCTGTAGCGGTTTCTCAGGGTCTTGTAGTTATCGAATATCGATGGCATCGTTTCTCGATACCATCGACTTTCGATATGGGGGAACGGTCGTGGACGGTGTCGCGAAGAAGAGGGCGATCAAGGTTCGGAATCCGCTGGAACCGTTGATGACCTTCAACTGGATGGTGTTGTGCCTGGTCCTCGGCGGCTTCGTTTGGGACATCTTCGACACGCTGTTCGGCGGCGGCAGCATCCTGGGATACGGACACCAGGTCGCGGTCTGCGCGGACACCGGCGGCATGGGCGCGAGGGCCGACAGCACGGATTGGCTGTTCCAGCCACGCGCAGGTGTCACCGTCGACGCGACGCACGTCCGGCTGTGCACCGACAAGCCCTCCGCCGGCCAGCGGTGGTGGTACACGCTGGACAGCCTGCCAGGGACGGTGACCTTGATCGGAGTGGTGGTGATCACCTTTCTGGCGCTCACCTCAGCCCACCGCAAGGGCCTCTACACCCCGGGCTTCGCCGCCAGACTCCGCCTCCTTGGCTGGTTTCTGGTGGTCGACTCGGTGCTCCGCCCGACAGTCGAGGTCTATGCGTCGGGCAAGCTGTGGACTTCCTTGGCCGCCGGCCCGATCGATCGCCAGTGGAATGTGGTCTGGATATATCTGTTCGCCGGACTGGCCCTGCTCTCCCTGGCCCGCATCATGCGCGTCGGCAACGCGATGCGCGAAGACCTGGAGGGCGTCGTCTGATGCCGCCGGACAGCGCCGACGCCCACTCGATCGGCGTGCACCTGGACCGTCTGCTGGAAGCGCGCGGTCTGACCCTGACCGAACTCGCCGACCGGGTCGGGGTCACCGTCGTGAACCTGTCCGTGTTGAAGAACGGCCGGGCGAAGGCCATCCGTTTCAGTACCCTGACTGCCTTGTGCCGGGAGCTCGGCTGCCAGCCCGGGGACCTGCTCAGCTACCTGCCCGACGGGCTGGATTGAATGCGTGAGGCATGCATGTTCCGGGTGTGAGCGTGCTGTGAGAAACGCAAGCGCGATGCAAACGCCCGGGCCATTCTTCGGCGGTTCCGCCGGGAGTAGAACTTCCCTTGGCACTCCGCAGGGTACGGAGGCCACACGGGAAGGATGTGAACGGTGCCTACTGCCGTTCCGTACGTCATCGGGGGAGCCGTACTCCTCATCGCAGTGCTCGTATTCCTCTTCAAGGCCATGTGGCGGGTGGCCGAGCCGAACCAGGCGCTGATCGTCTCCGGGCGGCGGCACCGGGGGGCCGGCGGGGACGGGCTCGGTTTTCGCATCGTCACCGGGGGCGGCAGCTTCGTGCTGCCGGGTGTGCAGGTGGTGCGGCGGTTGTCGCTGGACCTGAACGAGTCCGGGCTGGAAGTCGAGTGCGTCACCCGGCAGGGGATCCCGTTGCACGTCAAGGGGGTGGTGATCTTCAAGGTCGGGGACGACCACGCCTCGATCGCCAACGCCGCGCGGCGGTTCCTGGACCAGCAGGCGCAGATGGGGGTGCGCGTGCACAACATCTTCGCCGGGCATCTGCGCTCCATCGTCGGCAACCTGACCGTCGAGGAGATGATCCGGGAGCGCGAGCGGCTCACCGAGCAGACCCGCGCCACCAGCGGCACCGAGATGGAGAAGCTCGGTCTGATCATCGACTCGCTGCAGATCCAGGAGATCGACGACCCGACCGGGTATATCAAGGCCCTGGCCGCGCCGCACGCCGCGGCGGTCAGCCGGGACGCCCGCATCGCGCAGGCCGCCGCCGACCAGAGCGCCACCGAGGCCGAGGCGGAGGCCAACGCCCGCAAGGCCGAGGCGATGCGCAAGGCCAGCATCCAGCAGGCCGGCTACCAGGCCGAGGTGGAGGAGGCGCAGGCCCGCGCGCGGCAGGCCGGGCCGCTGGCCGACGCCCGGGCCCGGCAGGACGTCGTGGTGCAGGAGACCCGCGTCGCCGAGCTGGAAGCCCAGCGCAAGGAGCAGCAGCTGCAGGTCGAGGTCCGCAAGCCCGCGGACGCCAAGGCCTACGAGACCGTCACGCTGGCCCAGGCCGAGCGCGAGGCGAAGATCCACGAGGCGGAGGCGGAGGCCAAGGAGACCGAGCTGCGGGCGCTGGCCGAGGCGCACCGGGTCAAGGCGGCGGCCGAGGCGGAGTCGCAGGCCAAGCGCTCGCTGGGGCAGGCCTCCGCGGACGCCGCCCAGGCACAGGCCCTCGCCGACGCCGCGGCGCGCCGGGCCCGCGGCCTGGCCGACGCCGAAGCGCGCAAGGCCGAGGGGCTGGCCGAGGCCGAAGCCCGTCAGGCCCGCGGTCTGGCCGACGCCGAATCCCGCCGGGCCGAGGGTCTGGCGAACGCGGACGCCCGCAAGGCCGAGGGCGCGGCGAACGCCGAGGCGGTCCGGGCCCGCGGTCTGGCCGAGGCCGACGCCGCCAAGGCGCTGGGCCTGGCCGAGGCCGAGGCGATCAAGGCCCGGGGCGAGGCGCTGGCCGAGCACCAGGACGCGGTCATCAACCAGCAGCTGGTCGCGCAGCTGCCGCTGGTGGTCGAGGCGGGCGCCAAGTCCTTCGAGAACGTCGAGCACATGGTGCTGCTCAACGGCGCCGACGGCGTCACCGACGTCTTCGGCAAAGCCCTGACGATGGGCGGCACCGGCCTCGGCCTGGCGCGCCAGATGCTGGCCACGATGGGCGACCAGAACGGGAAGGCCGCCGTGGCGAAGAAGCCTGCTCAGAAGGAGGCGGTCGAGATCACCGAGACCGTCCCGGCCGTCGAGGCCACACAGACCCGCGCAGAGTAGCGCGGCGCGAAACGGGGGTGGGCCCGGCGGATTCCTTCCGCCGGGCCCGTCGCAGTGCACTGGTTCGGGTGTAGCGGACGCCGGGAAGGCCGCGAAACACACCGCCCGGGAGCCCGGCGATCGGCGGGGAGTAAAAGCCCTGCCAGGGGGAAGGAACGACAGTGAGACCCGCGTACGCGGGTCTCACCAGTTCCATGGGCTCCCACCGGCCTCAGGGATATCCCCGAATCCCGGCAAGCCCAGGAGCAACGCTCGTCACGTCCGTCACACGGGTCGCGGCGGACCAGCCGACCGCGACACCGGATCCCCGCCTCATCCGCCGGCCGGCGCCGGCGGCTCTCCTAGTACAGGCCCTTGCGCTGCTTGTCCCGCAGCTTCTTCCGGCGGTAGGCCGGAATCTCCATCATGACCTTGTGGTATCCCCAGTACAGCGCGCCGACGACGGCGGCCGCGATGACCAGGGTCACGATGCCGTGCAGGATGAAGCCCACGATCGCGCTGATGATCCAGAAACTGACCACGATGCCCGCGATCGGTAGTGCGATCCACTTGAGCCAGAAGGGCATTGCGACCCCACCTTGTCTTGTCGTTTCTCTCCAGAACCGAAGGTCCTGTACCACTCAACGTCGTGGCCTACGCTTCTAGTTCCCAGGTAACCACGCGATATGTCGCGTTGGCAAGCGACCTTCGCAGCGGTTTCGCCGGGCCGGGACGACCGTGGGGCCGATGGGGCGCGTGGGGCGGAAGTCGCGCGAAGTGCTTTTGAGGATGTTGAGATACCCGGGGCCGGAGTGGCTCAATGTGCTGATGTGCGAACAGTGCACTGATGTGCGTGCCCGTGCGACGGGTGTCCGGCGGCCTTCGGGCACGAAAAAAGACCCCTGCAATCCTTCGGGCCCGGCGCCTGCGCGCCGGGCCCTACTAGCAGGGATCTTGCCGATTGTCGCCGCGGGAGAGCCAGGTGGCTCAGCGCGCGGTCTTCTTGGCCGTCTTCTTGGCGGTCTTCTTCGCGGCCGCCTTCTTCACGGTCTTCTTGGCCGCCGCCTTCTTGGCCGGAGCGGCCTTGGCCGCCGCGGTCTTCTTGGCGGGAGCCTTCTTCGCCGTCTTCTTCGCCGTGGTCCGCACCGCCCGCTTCACCGGCTTCGGAGCGGCCTCCTCCTTGGTGAAGGGGGCACGCGCCTGGTCCAGCAGCTTGGCGAACGTCGCCTGGTCCTTGACGGCCATGGTGCCGGCCAGCGTCTTCTCGACGGCCAGCACCTCCTTGTCGGCCCTGGCCAGGATCCGCTTGCCGGCAGTGGTGATCGTGGTCTCCATGGCACGACCCTGGCCGGGCACCGAGCGGCGCTCGATGTACCCCTTGAGGGTCAGGTTGCCCAGGACCGTGGTCATGGTCTGGGGGGTGACCAGGCATCGCCGGGCCAACTCCGCTCCACTGATGCCGGGCTCGTCATTGATGACGAGCAGGGCCGTGTACTGGGGGACCGTCACGCCCATCGGCCGAAGCACGGCGTCCTTGGCCCCGCTGAGTTCCTGTTCGAGGCTCTTGACCTTGTGGCCGAGCCGCTGTTCCACCGCAGTCATGGTGTGAGCATATCCGGCAAAACCCTTCATGAACCAATTCAGGGCCGTTCGTGGGATACCGACCCTGATAGCCAGGCGTGAAACCAGCCTTCTGCATCCGCCGATCAGGCGACATCAGTGGACGATGACGGAATCCAGTCACCGTCTGCTTGCCAGAGTACGGGTACACGGGAATGTGTGGAGCACCGGTGGTCGATTTCTTAGAAAGCTGTGACCTCGGCAAGGCCCGCGAGTCCCCTCGAAGTCCTCTTACGCCACAGTGAGCGCATCAAGGAACGCGGAGGGTGTCCGAACGGGTCCGGACGATGTGGCTTTCATGTTCTGTTCTTGATGAAGAACGGCTCCGTGTCAAGCCCTCGACTCGCGATATGGGACCGTGCGAGCATGCCGCGGTGAAGAAGCTGCTGCTGAAGATCGGTATCAACGGTGTCGCCCTGTGGGTCACCACGCTGGTGGTGTCCGGCGTGAAGATCGTGGTCGACCCCAACGCCCAGAACGCCACCAGGGAGAAGGTGCTCACCGTCCTCATCGTGGCAGTCATCTTCGCCGCGGTGAACACTTTGGTGAAACCACTGGTGCAGATCGCGACGTTCGGGTTGTTCATCCTGACCCTGGGACTGATCACCTTCGTGATCAACGCGCTCATGCTGTTGCTCACCTCGAAGATCTGCGAGCACTACGACGTGCGGTTCCACGTCGACGGCCTGCTGTCGGCGCTGATCGGCGCACTCGTCATCAGCGTGGTCTCCATCGCGCTGCACGCGATGCTCCCGGACGACGTCAAGCGCTGAGAAACCGCCCGGCGGGCGCGAAAACGGTGGTGGCGGGCTACGTCCGGGGGGCTCACCTGCGGCTACGATCGCCATATGGCGAGTACTGTCGCGGACCGCGTGGCCGCCCTGCTGAACAGGGCCGTGCTCGGCGTGGCCGCAGTTGGAGGCGGCTCCTTCGGGAAGACGTACCGCATACAGTTCTTCACCGGCGGCGCGGCGTTCGTGAAGACGCTGGAGCACGCCGAGAAGGTGGCGGGGCCCGGGTACTTCGACGCCGAGGCCGCGGGCCTGCGCTGGCTGCGCGAGGCGGTCGGCGAGGACGGCGCCTCCGGCGGCGTGCGGGTCCCCGAGGTCCTGGGCGTGGCCGAGGACATCCTGGTCACCTCGTGGATCGCCCCGGGCCGGCCGACCCCCGACGGCGCCGAGGAGTTCGGCCGCCGGCTGGCCTCCCTGCACGCCCGCGGCGCGCACAGCTTCGGCGCCGAGTGGCCCGGCTACATCGCGGTCCTGCCGTTGGACAACGGCGGCGACGACGACTGGGCCACCTTCTACGTCGAGCGCCGGGTGCTCCCCTACGTGCGCCTGGCCCGCGACCGCGGCCACCTCGACGCCGAGGGCGCACAGGTGATCGAGGAGGTCTGCACCCGCATCGACTTCCTGGCCGGCGAGGAGGAACGGCCCTCGCGGATCCACGGCGACGCCTGGAGCGGCAACATCCTGTGGGACGGCCGGGGCGAGGGCTGGTTCATCGACCCGGCGGCGCACGGCGGCCACCGCGAGACCGACCTGGCGATGCTGGCGCTGTTCCCGCCGCCGTATCTGGACCGGATCATCGCGTCCTACGACGAGGTGCACCCGCTGGCCGACGGCTGGCAGGAGCGGGTGCCGCTGCACCAGCTGCATCCGCTGCTGGTCCACGCGGCGCTGTACGGGTCCGACTACGGGGTACGCGCGGCGTCCGTGGCACGGGAGCTGGCCGAACGGCTGCGCTGAGGCATGGCTGGCGGCCGGGCCGCTATGAGGATTCGTTCTCAGGAATCTCAGGCGTCTCAGCCGTCGCGTTTTCGAGCTCTGGGGTCGGGAGCACCATCGCCGGCGTCGGCGGTTCCAGCGGCGACGGCCCCGGGAAGGGCTCTGGGACGGCCGCACCGCGCCTGCGGACCGCCAAGAGGCACAGCACCCCCAGAAGGAGTGCGGAAGGCGCTACGAGCTCGCCCCAGGGCCGTACGGCCGCTGACAGGGTACGGACGGTGACCGGGTTCCCGGGCGCGCCGATCGCGACTCCGATCTCGTAGTCCCGGAACCAGCCGCCGGGCAGCGCCAGCTCGCAGGTCAGCGTCCGGCGACCGCCGACGGCCAGGTCACCGCCGGTCCACGCCACGGGGTAGCGGCCGACCTCTTTGGCCCCGCGCGACACCGTCAGCACCACGCCGGGGTCCGGCGCCGGTCCGCCGCCGAGGTTCGCGAAGGTCACCGTGACCCGCGCCGAGCCGTCCGCCCCGAGCTGGGCCGGGAACGGCGAGTCGCCGACGGCCGTGGCGTCCATCAGCTTCGCCGTGCCGACCTGGGGCGGCGCCGCCTGCGGCAGATAGCGCAGGCCGGGGATGCTGATCGCGGCGTCCACGGGGTCGGCGGCGGTGCCGTCGAACGGTGCCGCGTGCACCGTGCAGGGGCACGGGGTCGGCGGCTCCACCACCGGCAGCGCCTGGTGGAACCCGCCGGCGGGGTCTGTCGTCGCGATGACCGCGGTCGCGATGGCGCAAGAGTTCGACGTTCCCCCGATGCCGCATATCTCCACCTGCAGCCGAGCCCCTGCGGGGAACCCGGTGCCGGTCACGCTGATGTACTCCCCCAGCTTCGCCGTGCTCTTGGACAGCATGAGGGCGGGGCCGTCGGCGGCGGTGGCGTGTGCGGCGGACATGGCGGGCATCGTGAGGCCGACGGCCAGCAGAAGCGCCGCGGCGGACGCGGCCGACCCGCGCATCAGGGCGCCGCAGCCTTCGACGGCTCGGGCTCGCGCCGGGGCCTGATCGGCAGGGGGCTTCGACGCCGCCGCCAGAACACCAGCGCCACCAGCAGCGCCAGCACCACGAGCACGACGACCAGCAGCGTGAACCAGGGAATCAGGGTCACCGCGACCGCCGCCGTCGATGTCACCGGTGGAGAAGCGGACTCGTCGGTGACATCGAGATGCAGAGTTCCGATCTCAAAGGGCGGGATGTTCTTCCACACCTGTGAGAAATCGACGCTCTGTCCCGGCAGGATCTGCGGAAGCTGAACCGTCCGGTCTATCAGCGTCCCGAAGATTCCCGTCGCATGGAGATGCGCTTTCGGGGACTCCAGCAAGTTGCCGCTATTAGTGACCGTCGCAGTAACCGTCCCGTCACTGTCACTCACATAGGCGGGGAAAGGTGCGGATCCGGAGACTTTCAGGTTGGTGACCGTCAGACCGCCGACTGCGGGACCGTCGACATGCACATAGAGCCGCGCTGCGACGACCCGCTTGATGCCGACCCGGACGTTGCCCTGTTGCTGCACGCTCTCCACAGCGGTGTCCATGCCGGAAACGCCGCCGACGTGATCACCGGGGGAGGCGTTCCGAGGAATCGCTATAGAGATCGGCACGACAGTGGAAGTACGCGCTGGAACGGTGATGGTGGGGAACGCGGTGCGCACCCACGAACCGACGCCGGTCATCGGGTACCCGTGGTCCCGCAGCGCGAACTGGCCGTCCTTCGGGGTGTTGTAGCCGTCTGCGCCGTACACGTAGTAGGTGATCGGGTGGTCGGTGTAGTTGGACACCGCGAGACCGTCCTGCAGAGTGCTGCCCGGCCGGCCCTCCAGGATGAAGTACTGGCGCGCGCCGGCCGGCGAACCCGGCTTCGGCGCGGGCTGCACCGACCAGGACCCGCTGTCCGCTCTGGCGCTTCCGCTCCCGAAGGCGATGGAGACACCGGCGAGGAACGCGACAGCCAGGAGCACGGCCGCTGCACGACTACGGAAACTGTGCTGGACCACGGTGTTCTCCACAGCGATCTCCTCGGCAAGTCGGCCGGTGTGGTACTCATGGCTGTGGCTTCCGGTGGGGCGAATGGACCTCGCCCCACCGGAAGCCGCTCACGTCACTGCAAGGTGATGGTGACCGTGCCTGTGTAGGTGCCCTGCAGGACGTACGCGGGGACCGTCAGACTCAGCCCACCGTCGATCAGGAAGTCGCCGCCGGTGACGGTCGGCGGGTTGGTCCCGCCTGCCGCCTGCGAGCACAGCGTGACCGCCGTGGTGGTGCTCAGCGCGCCGCCGGAGCCGGCCGTCGGGGTCGACGGGTACGGCGGGGATCCGGCTGGGTTGCCGGCGCACTTCAGACCGGCGACCGACACGTTGCCCGCCGGGATCGGCGCGGCGCCGCTGTTGGCGTACGGCCCGCCGGTCAGCGCCAGGTTCGACATCGTGGCGTTCAGGACCCATCCGTTGGTGGTGCCGCGGAAGTCCTGGACGTCGACCTGCTGGAGCGTTCCGGCCTGGGTGTGCGCGGTGCCGTTCAGGGTCACGCCCGGGAAGGCCACCGCGCCGGTGTTCTCCGTCATCTGCAACGGCCCGCCGGTGACGACCACGTTCGCGCTCTGCGGTACCGAGCAGGTGCCGGTGGCGGAGACGGCCGCGCCGGCCGCGTCAGCGGAGCAGGAGTTGCCGGCGAAGGTGAACGCCGCCGCCGCGCGCAGGGTCGTGCTCGGCGCGCCGCCGACCAGTTCCGCGGCGCCGATGGCGGCGATCGCGGTGCTGGGGACCGTGTAGCTGCCGGACAGGTGTCCGGAGGCGTCCGCGGTCAGCGTCGCGGGGCTGCCGACGGGGTTGTTGGACGCGTCCACCCCGCTGACCGCCACGGTCGCGCCGGGATCCCAGTTGCCGCCGGACAGGCCGACGACGGTGCCCGGGCCGCCGGACGACGGCGACGCGCCCAGCGTCGGCGCGCCCAGCACGGTGATCGCGGTCGGGACCGCACCGCTGGTGCTACCGGTCAGGACCAGCGAGCCGGCCCCGGTGGCAGCCGCCGCGGGAACCCCGAGGGAGCCGGAGATCGCGCCGCCCGCCGGGACGGTTATCGCCGTGCCCGCGGTCGCGGTACCCGCGCTGTCGGTGAACGACGGGGTGACCGTCTCCCCGGCGATCCAGCCGGCCCCGGTGAAGCTCACCGTGCCGCCGGGCCGCACGTAGGCGCTGCCCACGGAGGCCGAGGCGTTGGTCGCGGTGACCGTGGCCGCCGCGCTCGCGCCGCTGGCCGTGCACTGGATGACGATGCCGAACTGGGCCACGTCCTGCTCGTTGTTCCCGGGCGTGAACGTGTACGTGCCGGCCGTCGTCGGGGTGAAGGTGGCGGTGAAGTCCGGGATCTGGAACGTCCCGCCGGTGGCGACCGGCGCCGGCGGGAACGCCGCCGAGGGTCCGGCCGTGATCGTGCTGCTGGCCGCTCCGCCGACCAGGATCTGCGCCTTCGCGGTGGCCGCGTTGGCGATCGGGATACCCGGAGAGGGAGCCGTCGACAGCGAGTAGTGCCAGGTGATGGTGACCGGCGACCCGACGGCGACGGAACTCGCCGAGGGGGTCAGGGTGACCTGGCTGCTGTAGTTCGGCGGCGGTGCCGCGAGCGCCGGGTTGCTGCTGGTGCAGCTGCCGAAGTTCACGGTCGTGGTTCCGGCCTCGGCGATCGGCGCCAGGGCCGTCGCGGTGGCCAGCGCCACGGCGAGGGTGCCGGCCAGGGCTATGGCCCGGCCGGGTCTTGTCCTGTGTCTTGATCCGAACCCTTGTCTCACTGGTGGTGCCCTCTCTTCTGTGAGGGGGTGACAAACCCACGGGCCGGCGGCCCGCAGGGGTGGGTTGTCGTACACCGGTTCTGATGGAGCGTCAGATATTCACGGTCAGCTCGGACGCGAAGTCAATACGCACGTTCGAACGCCGAGCGGCCGGCGGCCGCGGATAGCGGGTGAATCAGGGTTTTTCGGTGACACCGCGCCCCGGTTCAGCCGTGGCTTCCGCGCCGTCGGCGGGTGGCGTACAGGCTCGTGCCGCCGAGCGCGGCCGCCAGCACCACTCCGCCGGCCAGCCAGCGGCCGTCGAAGCCGGTGTGCGGCAGGACCCCGGTGGACGACGTCGACGAGCTGCCGGTCGCGGCGCTGCTGCCGGTCGAGGTCGTGGAAGGGCTCGACGACGAGCTCGCGCCGCCGCCGGTCGCCGGGGTGACGGTGATCGTCAAGGCGGCACCGGGCGCAGAGGCCTTACACCCGATGGTGAGGGGCGGCTGCGCGATGTCCTGCTCGTTGTCGCCGGGCGTGAAGGTGTAGGTCCCGGGCGCCTTGGCCGTGAACGTCGCGGTCATGTCGGGGATCTGGAACGTCTTCCCGGCCGGGACGACGGCCGACGGGAAGGTGGCCGACGGTCCGGCGGTGATCGACGAGCTCGCCGCGCCGCCGACGACGATCTCCGCCTTCGCGGTGGCCACGTTCGCTATCGGGATACCGAGTGGCCCCGGGGCGGTGGAGATCGAATAGTGCCAGGTGATGGTGATCGGCTTACCGACCTGGAACGAAGAACTCTGAGTCTTCAGCGTCACCTGCGAGGTGTAGTTCGGCGGCGGCGCGGACAGCGCCGAGTTGCTGCTGGTACAGCTCCCGTACCCGACGTCCACCGTGTCCGCACTGGCGCTCGGTGCGAATACCGCCAGCGCCGCCACGGCGACCGTGACGGCGCCTCCCACCGCTGCGACCCGCTCGGTAACGCGCTTTCCAGGCGCGTGTTGACGACCCATGGATGCCTCCTGACATCGAACGACAGATCGAACTGCCTAGCCATTGATGGAGGAATCTGATGGAGTGTCAATAGCCATCTGACGGATCGTCAGACCTCTACGCGCGAGGGCGGGTGGCGATCAGACGGCCGGTCACGATCATCCGCTGCGTGGAGGACCACCAGGGATTGCAGGTTGTCAGGGTCATGAGATCCTGCGTCGGTTGGACCCCGGGCTCGCCGGGCACCGGGTCCACCACCGCGAGATCGGTGGGTTGGACTATCACCGGATCGGCGTCGATCCGGTAGGTGTACCAGTCCTGCGCGGTCTCCACGTAGACCAAGTCGCCGGCGCGCATCTCGTCGAGGTGGCGGAACGGCTCGCCGTGCGTCTTGCGGTGGCCGGCCACCGCGAAGTTGCCGACCTGGCCGGGCAGCGCGGTGCCCGGGTAGTGGCCGGTGGCCTTGTTCAGGACGTCCAGCCCGACGCCTTCCAGGACTGGGATGCCGGTGTCGTCCACGCCGGATCCCAGGCGCGGGATGTGCAGGATCGCGACGTTGTCGCCGTTGCGCAGCACCGGGGCCGGAGGCGGGGCCACCACCGGGGCGGACTGTCCGCGGGGCAGGGGGGCAGCCGGGTGCGCGGGCGCTGTGGCCGTCCACTGCTTGTGCATGGCGTTCACTTCGTGGGTCATGTCGTGCCGACCGACCACGTTCGTGTAATAGAGCTGATACACGATGAACAGTGCCAGCAGTGCGGAGAAGGTGACCAGCAGCTCGCCGACCGTCCGCACCGCGATACGCAGAATCGCCCCTGCCCTCGCCATAGTGGCGCAGAGTAGGGGCGACTCCGTGAAATGCGAAGAGGCTTAGAAGGCCTCCTCCGGCACGTCCATCAGCGAGTTGTCGGTCGCCTCGACGATCGCGCGCTGACCGGCCAGCAGCGGCAGCATGTTGCGGGCGAAGAACTTCGCCGCCGCGATCTTGCCGGTGTAGAACGCCACGTCCCGGCCGGCCGCGCCGTCGGCCAGCGCCGCCTGCGCGACGGTGGCGCCGCGCAGCAGCAGCCAGGAGACGACCACGTCGCCGAGCGCGAACAGGAAGCGCACGGTGTTCTGCGCGACGATGTGCAGCTGCCGCGGGTCGGACAGCGACTCGCCGGCCTTGTCCAGCATCGCCTTGAGCATCGCGCCGACCTCGCCCTGGGCGACGGCCAGCAGCTGGCGCTCGCGGGCCAGGTCCGCACCGCCCGGGTCGCCGGCCAGGAACGCGGAGATCTGGTCGTTCAGGCCGGTGAGCGCGACGCCGCCGTCCTTCACGATCTTGCGGAAGAACAGGTCCAGCGACTGGATCGCGGTGGTGCCCTCGTACAGCGAGTCGATCTTGGCGTCGCGGATGTACTGCTCCAGCGGGTACTCCTGCAGGAAGCCGGAGCCGCCGAAGATCTGCAGCGCCTGCGCCAGCTGCTCGTAGGACTTCTCCGAGCCGTAGCCCTTGACGATCGGCAGCAGCAGGTCGTTCATGCGCACCGCGTCCTTGTCCTCGGTGCCGGCGGCGCGGGCCTGCTCGATCGCATCCTGGAAGGTCGCGGTGTACAGCACCAGGGAGCGCATGCCCTCGACGTAGGCCTTCTGCGTCATCAGCGAGCGACGCACGTCCGCGTGGTGCGTGATGGTCACGCGCGGGGCGTCCTTGCCCGGGGTGGTCAGGTCCGCGCCCTGCACGCGCTCCTTGGCGTACTCCAGCGCGTTCAGGTAGCCGGTGGACAGCGTGGAGATGGCCTTGGTGCCGACCATCATGCGCGCGAACTCGATGATGTTGAACATCTGCGCGATGCCGTCGTGCACCTCGCCGAGCAGCCAGCCCTTGGCCGGGACGCCGGCCTGGCCGAAGGTGACCTCGCAGGTGGTGGAGGCCTTCAGGCCCATCTTGTGCTCGACGTTGGTGACGAAGGCGCCGTTTCGCTCGCCGAGCTCGCCGGTCTCCCAGTCGAAGTCGAACTTCGGCACGATGAACAGCGACAGGCCCTTGGTGCCGGGGCCGGCGCCCTCGGGGCGGGCCAGCACCAGGTGGATGATGTTGTCGCTGAGGTCGTGCTCACCGGAGGTGATGAACCGCTTCACACCGTCGATGTGCCAGGTGCCGTCGGCCTGCTGGACCGCCTTGGTGCGGCCGGCGCCCACGTCGGAGCCGGCGTCCGGCTCGGTGAGCACCATGGTGGAGCCCCACTGGCCCTCGACCATGCAGCGCGCGACCTTGCGCTGCTCCTCGGTGCCCAGGTTCCAGACCACGGTCGCGAAGTCGGCGCCGGAGGAGTACATCCAGATCGCCGGGTTCGCGCCCAGCACCAGTTCGGCCACCGACCAGCGCAGCGTGCGCGGGGTCGGGGTGCCGCCGAGCTCGACCGGCAGGCCCAGCCGCCACCACTCGGCGTCCATGAACTGCTTGTAGGAGCGCTTGAAGCTCTCGGGCAGCGTGGCCGAGTTGGTGTCCGGGTAGAAGATCGGCGGGTTGCGGTCGGAGTCGAGCAGGCTCGGCGCCAACTCGTCCACGGCCAGCCGCTCGACCTCAGCCAGGATCGACTTGGCGGTGTCGACGTCCATGTCGGCGTACTCGCCGGTCCCGTAGACCTCGCCGCGCCCGAACACCTCGAAGAGGTTGAACTCGATGTCGCGCAGGTTCGACTTGTAGTGGCTCATCGCCGTAGGCTCCCGCTGTCCCGGACCGGCTCAGGGTTTACGTTCCGGTCGTACTGGTGAGTAATATGCTCTCCCCAGGATGCTACCCACTGGTAACTAGTGGCAAGCCCGCACCCCGCCCTATTCGCCACCCACGGTGGTGAGGTGGATCACGCGAGCGCCGTGCACTGCCCCCGAAGCGCCGGGTAGGCTCTCATGACGTGTACGGCTATCCCCAGGAGCCCCCGCCGTCCCAGGTGGCCAACGCCGCCCTGAGCGACGCCATCCGCGCGTTCGCCGGCGGCGTGATGGGCCCGGAGGACTTCTACACGGTGTTCAACAGCGCGAAGATCTACTGCCCGCGCGGCGAGCAGCCGGGCTTCCTGGCGCTGCACGACACCCCGGAGCCGGTGATCCCGATGTTCAGCTCGCTCACGGAGCTGCGGGCGTACTCCGGCGAGGAGTCGCGGTACTTCACGGTGACCGGCGGCGAGGTCCTGGACCTGCTGCCCACCGGGTACGGGATCGTGCTGGACATCGAGGGGGAGCACCGGATCGTGTTCGACGCGAAGGCGATCGAGCAGATGACGGCTTACGCGATGCAGCGGTTGTACGGGGCTTAGTCGTTCGGCCCGGACCAATCCATCCAATTGGACGTGTCGATAGTCAGTCCGAACGGCTGCGGGAGAATGATGGGCTGCCCGAAATCCCAGGCGATGGCGGATTCGTAGCGGCTCGTTTCCGGATTCGGATCGAAGTAGAGCGTCGTGCGCACCACGCGTGGATCACGGTCGACCAGCAGGTAGTACTCGACGCCGGCGGAGGCGTAGTCGGCCCACTTGGTTTTGATCCGGTTCCCGTTCTTCTGCCGGTGCTGAGGGCCCGGCTCCCGATCATGGTCTGCGTTGGACGGCGACGTGACTTCGACGGCCATCACCATGTCCGACGGCCCGATGATGGCCACACGCGCTGCGGTAGCCTCGGCAGAGCGTGCCCGATCCATCACTGCCACGTCGGGAATCCAGCCTCTGCTGGAAGGCTCACCGACTCCGGTACCGACCACCGTCTCCCATGGGAAGGCTGGGTCGGATGCCAATGCGATCGCGAAGGCATTGTTGATGAGCGTAGCGATCTTGTTGTGATCGAAGCGCGGCGCAGGCGACACGACGATGTCCCCCTCGATGATCTCGACGCGAGAGCCCTCCGGCAGGCCGAGATACTCCTCGAGCTCGCCGTTGAGCCACATCGCAAACGGCGAGTCCGGGAACGGGGGGTACTCCACAAAGGCGACGCTCACGGGAGACCAACTTTCCGGTGGTACTCGATCTGACTCCATAAGTTCAGCGTAGCCAGTCGGTCACCGCAGGCGAATGTCTTTCAATCACCTGTTCGGCCTAATCTGATTGTCAGCGCCCGTATTTCAGGAAGTCCAGCAGGTCCGCCGGCTTCATCCTCCGGGCGCGGGCGAACTCGCCGTCGGCGGAGTCGAAGCGGATCTTGCCCTCGGGGTTGAGGACCGACAGGGACGGTATGCCGCCGGCGATGGGGTGGTTGAAGTCGGCGTCGATGTCGCTGTTCTGGTCGCGTTGGCCTCGGTCGGTGCCGACGCTGACGGTGACCAGGTGGTACTTCTGCGCCAGGAGCTCCGCTACTTCGGGGTCGCGGGTCCAGTCCTCGAAGGCGGTGCAGTCCGGGCACCAGCGGGCGCCGAGGGCCAGCAGGATGTCCTTGCCGTCGGCGGCCGCGGCTCTGCGGGCGTCGGCGAGGTCGGCTCGGGGGTCGCGGGCGGGGTCGAAGAGCTCCGTGGGCGCGTCCATGGTCACAAGGTAGCCGGGTCGAAGTCGGTGGGGGAACCCGTCGCGGCCAGTTCGCCGCGGCGCAGGACGTGGACGCGGTCGGCGAGGGCGAGGGCTTCGCGGGGGTCGGGTTCGGCCAGGACGACGGCACGGTCGGGGTGGGCAGCGGCCAGGGCTGCGAGAACGTCGTAGAGGCGGGTCGCCAGGACCGGCGCCAGGCCGTGCGAGAGTTCGTCGACCAGGAGCAGCCGCCAGGGCGCGAGGAGTGCGCGGGAAAGGGCGAGCATTTGCTGTTCGCCGCCGGACAGCAGGGCGACGCGGCGGCGCGACAGGGTGCTGAGGTCGGGGAACGCGTCGAAGGCCGGAGTGAGGTCGCGTCCTGCGGCGAACAACTCCAGGTTCTCGCGCACCGTCAGGGTCCGGAACACCCCGCCCTCGTCGGGGATCAGCATCACCCCGGCGGCGGCGCGACGTCCGACGGTCGCGCGGGTGATGTCAGAGCCCTGCCAACGGATCCGGCCGGAGGACGCACGTAGGTAGCCGGCGACCGCGCGCAGCAGCGTGGACTTACCGGCGCCGTTGCGACCCAGGACCGCGGTCACCTCGCCCTGCACGACGGTGAGGCTGACGCCGTGCAACGCCTCCAGAGGGCCGTAGCGGACGCGCAGCGCGTCGAGGGTGAGCATCTCAGGACTCACCGACGTAAATCTCGCGCGCCACATCGGAGGCGAACACCTCGGCGGGACTGCCGGAGAGCAGCACACGCCCGGCGACCATGAGGTACGCGCGGTCGGCGACGGCCGTGACGAAGCGCATGTCGTGCTCCACGAGCAGGATCGCGAGGCCGTCGGCGGCGAGGGCGCGCAGCACCTCGGCGAGGCGGGCGATCTGGTGGTCGTCGAGGCCGGACGCGGGCTCGTCGAGCAGCAGCGCGGCGGGTTCCGCGGCGAGCGCCCGGCCGACTTCGACCAGCCGCATTGTGCCGGTGGGGAGGGAGCCGGCGGGAACGTCGGCGAGCGCGGCGAGGCCGAGGCGGTCGAGGACAGCGGCGGCGGTGACCTGCAAGGCGTCCCGGCGGGGGTCGGGCAGGCCGAGCAGCCCCGCCAGCAGCGGACGGCCGCGGCGGTTCTCGGCGCCGACCCGGATGTTCTCGGCGACGGTGAGGCCGGCGAACAGCTCGATGCGCTGGAAGGTCCAGGCGACGCCGGCGCGGGCTCGGGCATGCGGTGGCAGCCCACTGAGAGCCAAGCGTGAGGAAGCTGAGTCGGAGCCATCGGAAGCGGCGCCGACGAGCGTCACCGTCCCGGCATCCGCCGTGTCCAAGCCGGTGACGCAGTGGAACAGCGTCGTCTTCCCGGCCCCGTTCGGCCCGATCAGCGCCGTCACCGCGCCGGCGGGCACGTCCAGGTCCGCGTCGTCGACCGCGGTCACGCCGCCGAACCGCCGCCGCAGCCCCCTGATCTCCAGCCCGCCGCCCAGGAACCCGCTCATGACACCCGCCGCTCCCGCACCCGCGCCGCCGCCGCGCGTCCGGCCGGGCTCAGCCGCCGGCTCACCGCACGCTCCCGCGGCCGCGCCAGCCAGTCCCCCGCACGCCGCACCGCCGCGCCGATCCCGCCCGGGAAGCGCCCCAGCAGCACCGCCCCGATACCGATCAGCAGCCCCGAGACCCCCACCACCGTCCCGACGTCCACCGCCACCAGCGCCGCGGCCCCGACCACCGCGCCCAGCGCCGAGTCCACGCCCCACACCGCGACCGCGGCGAACCACACCAGGCCCTGCACCGGATCGAAGTCCGTGGGGTTGAACGCCTGCGCGGCGGAGGTCGTCAGCGCGCCGCCGAGCCCGGCCAGTCCGGCCGCGCAGGCGAACACGAACACCTTCATGCGCCGCACATCGATGCCCGCCGAGACGGCTGCCGCCTCCGAATCCCGCAACGCCACCAGCGCGCGCCCCAGCGGGCCGGTGTGCAGCGAGCGGACCAGCAGCAGTGCGAGCAGTAGGCAGGCGAGTTCGAGGCCGTAGAACCAGTGGTCGTCGGTGAAGCCCGCAGGACGCGAGACCACCAGTCCGCCGACGAACACCGGCTGCGCGAACACGAACCGCGCTACCACCGCCGCTGTGGCGAAGGTGGTCAGCGCGAGGTAGAGGCCGCGGCGGTGGATCGCGGGGTATCCGGTCAGCCAGCCCAACGGCACTACCAGCAATGGTCCGACGAACAGCGCCAGCAGCCACGGCACCCCGGCTCCGGCCAGCTTGGCCATGAACAGCGCCCCGAGTCCGGCGTACCCGGCCTGCCCCAACGAGATCTGGCCGGCGTACCCGGTGGCGACCACCAGCGAGACGAACACCACCGCGAGCGCCGGCACCGCCAGCGAGGCCCGCAGATCCGCCGGGTCGAAGAACAGCGGCAGCGCCAGCACCAAAGACAGCGCGCCCAGCGGCAGCCGGCTGATCGCGTCAGGGTTCGAAGTCCGGCGCGCGCCCACCCGGTGCAGTCCCCCACCGACTGGCCCCGAGTCCCGGATCCCCAGGCGGGGCACCACCATCAGCGCCGCGAACAGCACCAGTACGAACAGGTTCGTGTGAAAGGCGTCCACCAGCCCCTGCCAGCGCACCGGCGGATGCACCGCGGTCAGCTCGGTCTGCCCGATCCCGATCGCCAGCGCCGCCAGCACCGCGACCGGCAGCGACGTCAGCCGGGCCAGCACCGCGACGCCCATCGTCTCCAGCACGGTCAGCGTCAGGCTGTACGGGTCCAGGTGGTAGATCGGCGCCCACAGCACCCCCGCGACGCCGGCCAGGAACGAACCGAAGGCCCAACCCCCGGCGGCGAGCCGGTCGGCGGGCACCAGGGCGGCGGCCAGGTCGCGGTCGTCCACCACGGCCCGCACCATCAGCCCGACCCGGGTGGCACGCAGCAGAAAAGTCAGCAGCACGGCGATCAGCGCCACGACGCAGAGCTCGACGATGGTCGCGTAGGGGAGGGTCAACGCGCCCGGCAGCCTCACCGATCCGGCGGGGAGCAACGACGGCGCGTCGACGTACGAACGCCCGCCCCACAGAAGGAAAACGAGTCCGAGCTGGAGCACCAGCACTCCGAGCGTCGCCACCAACAGGCCGGACGCGCCGCTGCGTCGCAACGGCCGGTACACCAGCCGCTCCAACACCAACCCGACGCCCGGAGCGACGATCCCCAGCACCACCAGGGCGGCCACGGCTACCGGCATGCGCCACACCCGCACGCACTGCCACATGACGTAGGCGCAGAACACCGCGTTGGATCCGAAGGCGATGTTGAACACGCCGGTCACCCGATACGTGGCCAGCAACCCCACCGCGGCCAGCGCCGCCACGCACCCGATCGCCAGTCCGTTCAGCGCGAGACCGGCGTAGAACATCGCGCGCCTACTCCTCGGTCCCGGCGGCGCCGTCGTCCACGGCCTCGGTCAGCAGCGCGTGCAGTTCGGCGATCCGGCGGGCCGTGTCAGGGTCCGTGGTTCCGGACACCGCGAGGACGAATCCGCAGACCACCAGGACCGCGCCGGGTATCGAAGCAGAGGCCAGATACGGCAGTTGCTTCGCCGCGATCGCCTCGCCGGATATCAGATACCAGCCGAGGACCAACAGCAGGATCCCGACGAAGCCGACGGCCCCGCCGAGCGCCATGCGCGTCCGCCGGTCAAGATCATCGAGGCGGGACATAGGTGGGACACCTTCCTCCGTCGACATCAGTGAGGCGGGTGTGTCTGTGGACCCTTACTGGAGATGATGGTATGTCAGGTGGAAGAGGCCGGGAATACTCTTCAGGAGCGTGATCCTCCGTGACATCTCGACGCACATCGCTCGTTCGCACCGGCGCAACCCTCGCCGTCGCGGCACTCCTCGCCGCCGGCTGTTCCTCCAGCAAGTCCTCGCCGTCGGCGAGCGGTAGCAGCACCTCCACCGGAGGTTCGAGCAGTTCCAGTTCCAGCAGCTCGTCCAGTTCGTCCAGCTCCAGCAGCTCGTCCAGTTCCTCCAGCTCCGCGTCCGGAGGTCAGCCCGCCGACGTCGCGGGCGCCACCCAGCAGGTGAAGGACGCGTACAACAAGTTCTTCGACAACAGCATCGACGCCGCCACCAAGGGGTCGATGGTGCAGAACGCCGCCCAGGTCCAGGCGCTGCTCACGGCGCTGGCCGCGGCGGCCGCCGGCGAGAAGTCCTCGATCCAGGTGAACACCGTGACGTTCGACAGCCCCACGCACGCCAAGGTCGACTTCGCCATCCTGCTCAACGGCCAGCCGGCGCTGCCGCACGCCACCGGCGACGCGGTCTACGACTCGGCGTCGGGGCACTGGCAGGTCTCGGACTCCACGCTGTGCCAGCTGGCCGGCATCACCCCGGGCGTCAACCCGACGGTGTTGAAGGCCGCGGGCTGCAGCTGAGGCAAGGTGTGACAGACGGGTAGCGGCGGCTAGCCGGCTTCGGCAGGCTCCGTCGCCGCACTCTTGCTGTGCGCGCTCAAATAGCGCCACAGCACTTCCAGCGCGACGCACGCCACGGCGGCGATCGCCAGACCGGTGGTCCACTGGTACCACGGTCCGAAGTGCAGATCGAAGAAGTGCCGACCGTACGGCAGCGCGACGCAGAGCACGAACAAACCGGCCATCGACGCGATGAGCACGACCTTCCACCAGACGATCGGCCGCGCCACCATCTGCACGATGTACAGGCTGCACGCGAACAGCGAGATCATCGCAGTGGTCTGAGCCTCCCCCAGGGCGTCCGTCTCGCCGCGCGCCACCCAGTACGCGACGAACACCTCGATCCCGGCGACCAGACCGGCCGGGATCGCGAAGCGCAGCACCCGACGCACGAAGCCGGGCTTGGCTCGCTCGTAGTTCGGCGCCAGCGCCAGGAAGAACGCCGGGATCCCGATGGTCAGCGCCGCGATCAGCGTGGTGTGCCGAGGCAGGAAGGGATATTCGAGCTGGAAGATGCCGACCAGGATCACCAGCACGAACGAGTAGACCGACTTCACCAGGAACAGGTTGGCGACCCGCTCGATGTTGCCGATCACCCGCCGGCCCTCGGCGACCACCTCCGGCAGGGTGGCGAAGCGGTCGTCCAGCAGCACGATCTGCGCGACCGCCTTGGTGGCCCCGGCGCCGGAGCCCATCGCGACGCCGATGTCGGCGTCCTTCAGGGCCAGCACGTCGTTCACGCCGTCGCCGGTCATGGCCACGGTGTGCCCCCGCGACTGGAGCGCCTTGACCATCTCGCGCTTCTGCTGCGGGGTGACCCGGCCGAAGACGGTGTGGTCGGCGACGTCCTCGGCGAACGCGGCGGCGTCGCCCTCGGGGAGCGTGCGCGCGTCCATCGGATCGGTCGCGCCGGGCAGCTTCAGGGAGGCCGCGACCGCGCCGACCGACACGGCGTTGTCTCCGGAGATCACCTTCAGCGCGACGCTCTGCTTCTCGAAGTACTCCAGCGTGGAGCGGGCGTCGGAGCGGACGCGCTGGCGCAGCGTGATCAGCGCGACCGGGGTGATCGAGCCCTCGACCACCGAGTCCACCGGGCCCTCGGCGCGGGCCAGCATCAGGACCCGCAGACCGGTGGCGCCGAGCTTCTCCGCCTGGTCGGCGGCCGGGGTGCCGCGGCCCAGGACGTCGGGCGCGCCGAGCAGCCAGGTGCCCAAGCCGTCGGCGAAGGTGACGCCGGACCACTTGCGGGCCGACGAGAACGGCGCGACCTGCGCGGCGGTCCAGCCGGCCGCCGGTCCCGGGAACCGCTCCATGACCGCCTGCATCGTGGCGTTCGGGCGCTCCTCGGCCGCACCGAGGGCGGCCAGAACGGTCGGCACGTCGGCGCCGGACACGGACGCCGACGCGCCGGCCGCTCCGGTCACGCCGCCCGCGCTGGCCGCACTCGCCGTACCACCGGCGCCCGGCAGCTCCTCGATCGCGTCGAACGCCATCCCGCCCTCGGTCAGCGTCCCGGTCTTGTCCAAACACACCGTGTCGACCCGAGCCAGCCCCTCGATCGCCGGCAGCTCCTGTACCAGGCAGTTCTTCTGGCCCAGCCGGATCACCCCGGCCGCGAACGCCACCGAGGTCAGCAGCACCAGGCCCTCCGGGACCATCGGCACCAGCCCGGCGATGGTGCGGCTGATCCCGGAGCGGACCCCGCCGGCCCGGTTCAGCTGGGTCACCACCTGCAGGATCCCGGCCGGGACCATCAGCAGGGTCATGTACTTCAGGATGCTGTTGATACCGGTGCGCAGCTCGGAGTCGACCAGGGTGAACTTCTGCGCCTCCTCGGCCAGCTTGGCGGCGTAGGCCTGGTGCCCGACCTTGGTGGCCTCGAAGGCCCCGGAGCCGGCGGCCACGAAGGAGCCGGACATCACCGGGTCGCCGACGCGCTTGAGCACCGGGTCGGACTCGCCGGTGAGCAGCGACTCGTCGACCTCCAGGGCGTCGGCGCGCGCCACCGTGCCGTCCACCACCACGCGGTCGCCCGGACCGAGCACGATCACGTCGCCGAGCACGATCCGCGCGGCCTCGATCTCCTGCTCGGCACCGTCGCGCAGAACCCGGGGCCGGGCCTCGCCGACCACCGCCAGCGAGTCCAGGGTCTGCTTGGCGCGCCACTCCTGCAGGATGCCGATCGCGGAGTTGGCGACGATGACGAACCCGAACAGCGCGTCCTGGATCGGCCCGACGGCCAGCTCGATCACGAACAGCGTGCCGATGATCGCGTTGAACGGCGTGAAGACGTTCGAACGCACGATCTCGGACATCGAGCGCGAGGTCTTCGACGGGACGTCGTTCACCTCGCCGGCCGCGACGCGTTGCTCGACCTGGGCCGAAGTGAGCCCTGAGAGCGGCTCGGCCACGGCTGTCCCAGGATGCGTCATGCGTCCCATCAGAACCTGAACCCACGGTTGGCCGCAAATCGGAGAATCTGTCCGGGGCGTAAATATGAATTCGCCTACGTACCGGCACCGGATCAGGGACCGCATTCGCTCATGTGGCCTAACCTCGTCACCGCGGCATGCCCGCGCATTTCGGGATGCGCCCATACGCCGGGTGCAGCGCCGCGCTGACGACAGGCCAAGGAGCCAATTCATGTCTGACTCTGCTTCGCGCCGGCCGCTGGCGCTGACCGCGACCATAGCCACCTCGGTGGCCGCGGCGGCCGGACTCATCGCCCCGGCTGCGAACGCCACCACGCCCAGCCCGAACGGCACCGCGACCCTCACGTTCTCCGGCGGCAGCTCCTCGGCGCCGGCCAAGGCCGCCGCCGTCACCGGGACCAAGTACGCACTGGGCTTCGCCCCGCAGATGCGGGACCTCGCGTGGGCCCCGACCGGCGCGCGGGCCGCGTGGGTGGACACCACCACCGGCGCGATCATGGCCGGCGTCCCGGGCGGAGCGACGCAGATGGTCGCCCCCGTCCCGCCGAACGGGACGGTCCGCAGCCACCTGACGTGGATCGACGGCGGGTCCAAGGTCGCGTGGTCGGAGAAGGCCCCCGGCACCGGCAACGCCGTCCTGAAGTGGGCTCAGGGCAACGGCATCGCAGGCGACGGCGGTATCCCGGCCGTCCAGAACCTGCAGGCCCTGGCCGGCAGCGACCTGCTGCACCCGGACTCGGTCGGCTCGCTGCTGGTGTACCAGGTCAACACGCCCGGCAAAGCCTCGCAGATCTACCTGTGGGACCGCTCGCAGGCGGCCTCGACGCCGGTGCTGATCGCCACCGGCTGGGACCCGTCGATCTCGGCGGACGGCACGCACGTGGCCTTCGTCGCCGCGACGCCGACCCCGGCCAACGCCGGCAACAACATCTACACGATCGCCCTCAGCAACCCCGCCGCCACCCTGAACCAGGTGACCAACGGCGGCGCCTTCGAGAACCCGGTGTGGACACCGGACGGCTCCGGCCTGGTGTTCCAGGCTCTGGACGGCACCGGCAAGGACGTCGACACCATGTCGGTCCCGGCCGCCGCCGCCAAGAGCGCCGCCTACACCGAGGTCGTTCCGGGCACCAAGGTCGTCGGCCTGCCGGCCTTCGAGCCGACGGTCCGCGACCATGTGGAACGCATCGCCGGCGCCGACCGTCTGGGCACCGCCATCAAGGTCTCCCAGTCGCACTGGGCTACCGCGGGCGCCAACAACTCCCAGGGCGCCGCGGCCAAGGCGGTCGTTCTCAGCCGCTCCGACCAGTTCGCCGACGCACTCGGCGGCTCGGCGCTGGCCGCGAAGGTCGGCGGCCCGCTGCTGCTGACCCCGACCGCCGGCCTCGACGGGGGCGTGAAGGCGGAGATCCAGCGCGTGCTCGGCCCCGGCGACGGTGCCAAGACCGTGTACGTGCTCGGCGGCGTCCAGGCGCTGTCCCCGGCCGTGGCGAACGCGCTGAGCGCGCTGCACTACCACGTTCAGCGGGTCGCCGGTCAGGACCGCTTCTCGACCGCGGTGGCGATCGCGAACACCATCACCGGTCCGGGCGTCGCCCCGGACTACGTCCTGGTGGCCACCGGCGAGGGTTTCGCCGACCCGCTGTCCGCCGGTGCCGCGGCCGGCGCGATCAACGCGCATCAGGGCAAGAACGCGGTCGTGCTGCTCACGAACGACAAGGTGATGGCGCAGCCGACCACGGACTACCTGGCTCCGCTGCTGGCCCGCACCAACCTGAACCCGGACCGCTCGAAGCCGGCGAACTTCATCGAGCTGGACAGCATCGGCGGCCAGGCCACCACGGCGCTGGGTTCGCACTGGATCCCGGCCGGCTACCAGGCCGGCTCGTTCCTGGGCCTGTCCGGCCTGGACCGGTATGAGACCTCGTACTTCGTCGCACGGTACTTCTTCGGCTCGGCCAACGCGGTCGGCCTGGCCACCGGGATGAACTGGGCCGACGCGCTGTCCGGCGGTGCCGAGATGGGCACCGAGAACGGCCCGCTGCTGCTGGTCAATCCGAAGGCCGGGGTGCCGGCCGGCGCCGCGCAGTGGCTGAGCCAGGACAACGGCCAGTTCAACCGCGCCGAGATCTTCGGTGGAACGGTCGCGGTACCTGGAAGCGTCGACAAGGTTGTGGGCGGTCTGATCGCGGCGACCGGCGGGGTCGACTACCCGTCGAACCCGACGGTCTGAGGCCCGAGGGGCCGCGATCGAGACAAGCGGCGCGGGCTCGTCCGAGTCCGCGCCGTCTGCTTCGCAGAAGTAAAAAAGGGTGGGGTGGGTTAGGTGTCGGCGTTGTTCCATCGGTGGCCCAAGCGGGTCACGGCGGCGGTCTGTGCGGCCGCTCTGGCCATGGCGGGGCTGGCCACGTGGCTGCTCACCGCGACCGCGAGCCCACCGACGCCGGAGGCGGTGCCGAGCACGGTCTACTCCGGCTCCGGCTTCGACCCGTGCTGGGCCCCGGACAACGCCTCGATGGACGCCTGGCTGCAGTCGCCGTACCGCGCCATCGGGATCTATCTCGGGGGACTGCGTTACGCGCCGGGCTGCAAGCCGCAGAACACCGCGAACCTCACCAAGGACTGGGTCGGCCGCCAGGCCGCGAACGGCTGGCGCTTCCTGCCGCTCTACGTCGGGAGCCAGGCCGAGTACAAGGACGCGGGCGGCAACACCCAGAGCGACTTCACGAACCTCACCCCGGCCACCGCGTTCCAGCTCGGCTCCTCCGAGGCCGACGACGCGGCGACCCTGGCGCACGGCCTGAACTTCCCGCCCGCCTCGGTCATCTATGACGACATGGAGAACTACGACTCCAGCTACACACAGCTGGTCATCTCCTACTCGCAGGGCTGGACCCAGGAACTGCACCGCGACGGCTTCCGCTCCGGCTGGTACTCCAGCTCCAGCACCGGGATCAAGGACCAGTCGGCGGCCTACGGCGCCAGCTCCCCCGACGTCCTCGACATCGCCGCGTGGAACAGCACGAACACCACCGCCGACCCCAACGTGCAGTCCTCCCAGTGGGCCAACCACCAGCGCGTGCACCAGACGCAGGGCGGACACGACGAGACCTACGGCGGCGTCACGATCAACATCGACACCGACTGGTTCGACGTCGGCCAGGCCAGCCGGGCCACGGTCGAGCGCCTGGCCGGCTACGACCGCGACCAGACGGCGGTCCTGGCCAGCGTGCGCACCTTCGACTGCCACGGCTGCGGGAACGCGGGCCACGACCAGGCCAAGTCCGCGGTCCTCAGCCGCGACGACACCTTCGCCGACGCCCTCGGCGGCTCGGCGCTGGCCGCGCAGGCCGGCGGACCGCTGCTGCTCACCGGCACCAAGGCGATGAACCCGGCCACCATGAACGAACTGCACCGGATCCTGTACCCGGGCTCGACGGTGTACCTGCTCGGCGGGACGCAAGCGCTGTCCCCGGCGGTGGAGCACGCGATCGCGGCCAACGGGTTCGTGCCCCATCGCGTCGCCGGCATCGACCGCTTCGGCACCGCCGTGAACATCGCCCGCGCCATCTCCCCGAACGGGCCGCCCTCCAGCGTCCTGATCGCCACCGGCGTCGACTTCCCCGACGCGCTGGCCGCCGGGGCCACGGCCGGGGCGCTGGGCATCGCGGCGCAGACGCCGGCTCCCGGCGCGCCGACCCCGCAGCCCGGCGACGTCACGCACGACGGCGCGGTGGTCGTCCTCAGCAACGGGGCGGCCCTCCCGCCGGCGACCCGGGACTACCTGGCCAGCCTGGACCCGAACGCCACGAAGATGTACGGCATCGGCGGCAAGGCCGTGACCGCGGTACACAGCACGTTCCCGTCCTGGACCAACTGGGTGAACTTCACGCCGCTGTTCGGCGCGGACCGCTACGGCACCGCGACGGCCGTCGCCGCCCGCTTCGCGTACCTGCCCACGTCGGTGGTCGTCGCCTCCGGCGCCAACTGGCCGGACGCGCTCTCCGGCGGCGCGATGGCCGCGCACCGCGGCGTGCCGCTCCTGCTGACCGACCCGAAGACGCTGCCCGCGCCGACCGCCTACTACCTCGGCGCGAAGAACAACCCGATCACCACCGCGACGCTGGTCGGCGGGACGGCGGCGATCTCGCCCGCCGCGGCGACGGCGCTGGGCAACACCTTCAGCTACCCGGGGCAGTGGGATCCGGTGACCATCAACTGAAGCCGGCCGTCTTCGGAGAAATCTGACGAGCGGGCCGTGTCGAATGCGACGCGGCCCGCTCGACGCTTTGCTGGAAGGCAGTCACGCAGACCCGGCAAGGAGCGCAACGATGAAGGTCACCGCCAACATGTCCATGTCCCTCGACGGTTTCGTCAACCACCCCACCGACGGCGTGGACACCCTGTTCGGCTGGTACAGCCGCGGCGAGGTGGTCACGGAGACCGTCGGGGATCAGGGCTGGGAGTTCAAGACCGATGCTCACGAAGCTGAGGGCCTGGAGGATGCCAAGTCCTCGCTCGGCGCCATTCTTTACGGCCGGCGGTCCTTTGAAGCGGCCGGGGGCTGGAACGGCCTGCACCCGCTCGGCGTGCCCGTCGTGGTGCTGACCCACCGGATCCCCGAGGGCTGGCCGCGCGAGGGTTCCTCGGTCCACTTCGTCACCGAGGGCGGCATCTCAGCGGCGATCGCCGAGGGCCGGGAACTCGGCGGCGGCCAGACCGTGGTCATCGGCAGCGCCGACCTGACCCAGCAGGCCCTGAACGAGGGGCTGCTCGACGAGCTCACCGTGGACCTGGTCGCGGCGATGCTCGGCGAGGGCACACGGTTCTTCGACAACCTGAAGGGCGCGCCCTACGAGCTGGAGCAGACCTCGGTGCGCCCCGGAAACGGCGTGACGCACCTGGGCTACCGCGTGGTCAAGCGCTGACTTCGGAAGCAGGCGCCTCCGGAACCGGCTGGGCTCCGGCGACCACACCGGGCCCGGCCTGCGAGGTCTCCGGCTTGAACACCCAGTGCTTGTACAGCCAGAAGTTGTACAGCGTGATGACCACCGTCGACAGCGGCTTGGCGATCAGGTAGTTCACCCCGGCGCCGGTCAGCGAGTACATCAGCACCTGCGTGACACCCAGGTTCACGCAGACCAGCAGCGCGAAGCGCACCGTCTGCTTGTGCACCGCGCCCTCGCGCGCGCCGTGGTCGGCGAACGTCAGCATCCGGTTGATCGAGAAGTTCACGCCGAACGCGATGAGGTACGCCAGCCCCGTGGCCAGCCACAGCGGGAACTTCATCAGGCCGTGCGTCAGGTACAGCACGACCTCTTCGGTCACCAGTGCCGAACCGCCGCTGAACGCGTACCTGACGAACGTGTTCTTCGCCAGCGTCCTGATCAGCCCGGTCATGACAGCGCGTCCTGCGGCACCTGTGCCTCGCCGCCCGCCGCATCCTCACCGGCAGCCGGCGCGGCAACCCCGGCGAGCGCCGCACGGCGCCGCTGGAACCACCACACACCCCCGAGCGCCAACAGACCCACGGCGCTACCCCCGATGCCCGCGTAGAGCCCCGGAGGAGTGAAGGACATCGAGATCCGGTGGGTGCCGGCCGGGACCGGGACACCGGTGAAGGTGCCGAGCAAGTCAGTCGTCTTCACCGACTTGCCGTCGACCGTGACCGACCAGCCCGGGATCGTCGGGACCGACAGGAAGACGGTCGCCGCGCTGTCGCCGGTCGTCGTGGCCGCCAGCCCGGTGTCGTTCCAGTGCACATCCGTCACCCCGCCGCCGCGCAGCTGCGTCAGCTTGGCGTCGACGGCCGTCGGGTCCAGGCTGCGGATCGGGTTGGCAGGAACCGTGTACGAGTTGTGGAGGGGCAGGTTCTCGCTGAACATCGTGACCGTGAACGAGCCGGCCTGGACGCTGCCCAGGTCCTGGATGCCGTTGTCGAAGCCGCCGGGATAGGCGATGTTCGCCAGGTCGTGCGCGGGGACGTCGACCGTCCGCGGCGCCGGCCGGTTCTGGCCGTCGACCCGGACGTAGGACAGCCCGGTGGGCTGAGCGGTCGGCGCGTACATGTAGAGCTGCCGCTGCCCTGAGGACTGGCACTGCCACACGATCTTGTCGCTGTAGAGCTTCTTGTCCGGGCTCGCCTTGGTCGGAACCTTGATCGACACGCTGCCGTCGGCGGCCGGTGTGACGGCCACCCCGTCGCTGGCGGTGACGGTCGGGCTGCCGCACATCGACTGGAACGCGCCGGGCATCCCGAACGCCTGCTCCTGTGCGGCGAAGGGAGAGTTCGACGGCGCCGGCGCGGTGAAGTTCGCCAGGTCGGTGCCGGTGAGCCGGAACCCGACCGGCAACGTGTCGTTGATCTTGTAGACCGTGGTGATGTCCGGTGCCGGAGGAAGCTTCCCCGGTTTGGCCGACGCGGTGTCGTTGTACGTCTTCTGCAACGTCGTGCCTAGGCGGTCGATGGTGCCGTCCGGCGTCTCGCGCGTCGTGCCCACCAGGTACTGATAGCCCAGAAGCGCGTCGGTGAACAGCGTGGCGCCGGTGTGCGCGGACCAGACGTACGAGGGGTAGTGGGCGAAGCCCAGATTCGCCATGTTCTCGTGCAGGTTCGCCGCAGACAGCGAGGAGAAGTGCGTGAACGCGAAGTTGCCGAAGCGCAGACCGTCATTGGTGCTGCGCAGGTTCTGGTCGAAGCCCTCGGCGCGGAAGAACTCGTCGTTGCTCGGCTGAAGCGAGGAGAGCGCGGTTCCGTAGGACTTGCTCGGCGAGCTGTACCAGTTGGTCCAGGCGATGGAGCCGTTGCTGCTGCTCGGCTGCTTGCCGAGCGCCTTCTGGCCGATCAGCGAGGCCGAGCCCGATGCGTCCACGGCCAGCACCGCGACCGCGGCCACCGCGGCGACCTTCGGCGTGGCCAGTTGCTTGGGCATCCAGCCGAGCCACTTGACCATCGGCTCGCCGGCGGGCCGCACCCGCAGATACAGCGCGAACGACAGGAGCGCGGTACCGACGACCAGGATCAGCGCGTCGAACTGCACGACCGCCGGCCGGATGATCCACGGGTAGCTCTGGCGTCCCCAGTACAGCACCACGAACCACGCCGCCGCGCTCACCCCGAGCCACTTGATCTGCTTCACCGAGTCGATGCCGACCCAGGCCCGGAACGCCAGGAACGCCAACAGCGCGGTGATCAGGAACGCGAAGCGGAACGGGAAGGCGTTCGGCATCTGGCCGCCGTGCATAAGGATGTAGAGCGGCTTGATCTCCATCGCCAGGATCAGGAACGCCAGGATCGCGCCGAACGCGATCCGCTCGGCCCGCTTGATGCTCTTCACCGTGAAGAACAGCGGCACCAGCACCAGGATCAGGGTCGCGGACCCGACGTTCGGCGTGAGCGACGTCCCGCCGTCGGTGGTGCCGCCGAAGAACCGCACGAGCATCGACAGCACCGGGATCGGCGGGTTCACCGAGGCGTCGACGTGCAGGCTCGTCTTCTGCTTCAGCCCGCCGAAGTAGGTCGGCACGATGAAGGCCGCGGCGAGCAGGCCGCCGATGACGCCGGCCAGGGCGAACCTGCCGGCGGTCCGCAGGAAGTCGGCGCGCTCGAAACGCTCGCGGACACCGACGTAGCGCGCCAGCGCGTACATGCACACGAAGACGCAGACCATCGCGCCGGTGTAGAAGTCGATGACCAGGTTCAGGCCGATCGCGATCGCCAGCGCGGTGACCCGGCCCCTGGCCAGCAGCCGCTCCACGCCGAGCAGCGCCCACGGCAGCAGGTACAGCGAGTCCAGCCACATGATGTTGAACGCGTAGATCAGGGAGAAGGCACCCAGCGCGTAGGCGGTGGACAGGACCACAATGACGGTCTTGTTCACCACCGAGTGCAGCCCCTGGACGACGTCACCCCGGAACTTGCGCAGGAACAGCGCCATCCCCAGGCTCGCCGAGGCCAGCTTCAGCAGCGTGATGAAGCCGATCATTATCGGCAGCCGGTGGTCCGAGGCGAACAGCGTCAGCAGCCCGAAGGGGCTGGTGAGGTAGTACGCCACGATCGGCCAGAAGTTCATGCCGCCGTCGGCGCGCCAGGTGAACAGCAGCGAACCGTGGCCGGTGAGCGCCTGGTCGAAGTACGAGTAGAACTGCGCGTACTGGTTGTTCAGGTCGATCATGAACACCGTGTACGTGCCGTGCGGGTCGAACGGGTAGACCCCGCGGTCGGCCAGTATCGCCCCGTAGACCACCGCCGGGACGACGAAGGCGAGGACCAGGTACAGATTGCGGCGCAGGCCCCGCCAGACGGTTCTGCTCACTGGATTCCGTTCAGCTCTCGCGCCCCTGGGACGCCGTTGACCGGGTCGGACTGGTCGCCGGCCACAGACGCGGCAGTCGGCGCGGGGGTGTTGTGCGTAGCGGGCGCCACGGTCCCGGTCACCCGGCGGTGGTCCCCGGAGACAGCCAGGAAGTCGCGCTGGTCCCGCAGCGGGCCGGCCTCGGTCTCCTTGACCAGGTAGTGCGGTCGCTGCTTGGCCTCGTAGTAGATGCGGCCCACGTACTCGCCGATCACGCCGACCGTGAACATCTGCAGACCGCCGATGCCGACGATGGCCGCGATCGTGGTGACGTAACCGGGGGTGGTGCTGTAGAAGATCGCCCTCACGATGATCCACACCATGTAGGCGAAGGAGATGCTGAAGAACAGGAAGCCGAGGTAGATCGCCAGGCGCAGCGGCTTGTTGTTGAACGACAGCAGGGAGTCCACGCCGTAGTTCAGCAGCCGCCGGAAACCCCACTTGGTCTCTCCGGCCTCGCGCACCGCGTTGCGGTACTGGAAGGTGACCGCGTCGAAGCCGATCCAGGCGAACAGGCCCTTGGAGAAGCGGTTGTACTCCGGCATGTCCAGCAGGGCGTTCACCGCGCGCCGGGACAGCAGCCGGAAGTCGCCGACCCCGTCCACCAGCTCGACCTCGACCATCTTGTTGATCAGCTTGTAGTAGGTCCGGGCGACCATGCTCTTCAGCACCTTGTCGCCCTCGCGGTCACGCTGCGCGATGACCTGGTCGAAGCCCTGCCGGTGCAGGTCGACCATCCGGCCCAGCAGCTCCGGGGGGTGCTGCAGGTCGGCGTCGATGATGATCACCGCGTCACCGCTGGCCCGCTTCAGGCCGGCCAGGATCGCCGACTCCTTGCCGAAGTTGCGGCTGAAGGAGACGTACTTGGCCTCGGGGTCCTGGGCCGAGAACTTCTTGAGCAGCTCCAGGGTGCCGTCGGAGGAGCCGTCGTCGACGAAGACCAGCTCCACCTCGTCCGCTATCCCCGCGGTCTCAGCACGGACGACCTCGTGAAACCTCGCCAAAACCGCTTCTTCGTTGAAGCACGGGACGACCAGGGACAGACGCATGGGATCTCCGGTTATGGACGTGGACTGCGGGGCCAGGCTACCCGAGCACGCCGCGACGGACGGCATTACTGCAGTGAGGACGCATGTTTTCGGACAACCGGTTGCGCCCGCGGGAAGTCCTGCCAGCTCGGCGGGCACCGCGGACCGGTTCCCGATAGGAACATAACGAATTCGCAACGGAGACCAACGACTCGATCAGCGGTGCGTCATACCGTGCGACAAGGCTTTGAACATGAGTGCTCAGGGGAGACGCACAATGAAGTCCATCAAGAAATCGTTGGCGGCCACCGCCGTGCTGGCCAGTTCCGTCGTCACCGGCATCGGACTGGCTGGGAGCGCGCAGGCGACGACGGCGGGGGCGTCGAACTCGCCGCTGACGATCACGAACGGCACCAACGCGGTGTTCTACAGCGGCCAGGCCTGGGCGTACGAGGGGACCGTCGGTCAGGCTTCCTGGGCGCCGGACGGCAGCCGGATCGCCTACGTCGACGGCAACGGCAACGTGGTCACCGAGCGCACCGGCGGCTTCGGCCTCGCGGTGGTCGCGCCGGCCAAGACCGGGGCCACGCGGTCGAACCCGACCTGGGTCGACGGTGGCAAGTCGATCGTCTTCGCGGAGACCGTGAACGGCGTCTCCAAGCTGGAGCTCGTCCCGGCCTACGTCGCCCCGGGCACCGACATGCAGGAAATCGACCCGCTGACCTTCCCGCGCGGCCAGAAGTTCACCGAGGGTACCGAGAGCGCGCCCGACTCCAACGGCGAACTGCTGGCGTTCCAGCACCACAACACGTCGAACGGCCACGACGAGATCTGGGTCCAGGACGACTTCGGCCGCGGCAGCGCCGGGCCCATCCTGGTCTCCGACGACGGGACCGCGCCGACCGTCTCGCCCGACGGCAAGACCGTCGCCTTCCTGCGCAAGGACTCCTCCGGCAACGAGCAGATCTGGACCGTCGCCTGGAACGGGCAGGACCTGAACTTCCCGCCCGGCACGCCGAAGCAGCTCACCACCGACGCCCACGACCACCTGCACCCGACATACTCGCCCGACGGCTCGCGCATCGCCTACGAGGCCGGCCCGGGCAACGGCGCCGCGCCGACCGAGGTGGACTCGATCGCCTCGAACGGCACCGGAGAGCGTCAGGAGTCGAACAAGGCGGGCCTGCCGTCGTACCGGCCGTCCAACCCGAACACCATGGTCCGGCTCGAAGGCAGCGACCGGATCGGTACCGCGATCGCCGCCTCGCAGGCCCAGTGGAAGACCGCCTCGGCCGTCGTGCTGAGCCGCTCCGACCAGTTCGCCGACGCGCTCGGCGGCAGCACCCTGGCCACGACGGTGGGCGGCCCGCTGCTGCTCACGCCGAGCGACCACCTCGACGCCAGTGTCAAGGCCGAGATCACCCGGGTGCTGGGCGCGGCGAGCACCAGCAAGACCGTTTACGTGCTCGGCGGCGAGCAGGCACTGTCCCCGGCCGTGGCCAACGCGGTCCACTCCATGGGCTACACCGTCAAGCGGCTCGCCGGTGCCGACCGGTACGCGACCTCCGTGGCCATCGCCAACCAGGTCACCCACGACATCGGAGGCTCGGACCGGGTCCTGGTCGCCACCGGCAACCTGTCCCCGGACGCGCTGTCCGCGGGCGCCGCGGCGGAGTCCGGCGCCTACGGCGGCCCCGTGGCCGGCGTGGTCATCCTGACCGACGACAAGAAGATGCCGGCGTCCACCGCCGCTTACCTGGCGCAGGTCAAGGCGAAGGACAGCGCGACCCCGGTCTACGGTGTCGGCGGCGCGGCGGACACCGCGCTCACCAGCATCGGTTTCAAGCACGTCGCCCTGGTCGGGGCGACCCGCTATGAGACCTCCTACCTGGTCGCCCGCACCTTCTTCGGCAACTGGAACCAGGCCAGCGCACCCACCAGCGTGGGCTTCGCCACCGGCGCCAACTGGGCCGACGCGCTGTCCGGCGGCGCGTTCATGGGCTCGAAGGGCGGCCCGCTGCTGCTGGTCAACCCGGCCACCGGCGAGCCGGCCAAGGAGGCCGAGGCCTGGGTGACCGGCTGGTCGTCGAGCATCACCACCGGCTACGTCTTCGGCGGCCCGGCGGCCGTGCCCACAGGGACCGACTCCGGCATGGGCAACCTGATCGGCGCCATGGGCGGTCCCGTGAACTACGAGGTCAACCCGAAGGCCTGATCTTCGCACCACGACGCAGGGCACAGCGAAGCCCCGCAGACCCCAGGGGGAGTCTGCGGGGCTTGTCGCACGTCCGCGGCAAGCCGTGCCGGACTACCGGCAACACCGCCATGTTGTAGCCGAACGCCCAGATCAGGTTCCCCTTGAGCCCGTTCCGGTGCCGGTTCCCGGTAAGAACATAACGAGTTCGCAACGGAGACCAACCACTCGATCAGCAGTGCGTCATACCGTTCGACAGGGCTTTGAACATGAGTGCTCAGGGGAGACGCACAATGCGTAGCAAGTCCATCAAGAAGTCGTTGGCGGCCACCGCCGTGCTGGCCAGTTCCGTCGTCACCGGCGTCGGACTGGCCGGGAGCGCGCAGGCCACGACGGCGGGGGCGTCGAACTCGCCGCTGACCATCACGAACGGCACCAACACGGTGCTCTACAGCGGCCAGGCCTGGACGTACCAGGGGAACATCGGCCAGGCCTCCTGGGCCCCGGACGGCAGCCGAATCGCCTACGTCGACGGCAACGGCAACGTCGTCACCGAGCGCGCCGGCGGGGGCGGCGTCGCGGTGGTCGCGCCGGCCAAGGCCGGGGCCACGCGGTCGAACCCGACCTGGGTCGACGGCGGCAAGGCGATCATCTTCGCGGAGAAGGTGAACGGCGCCACCAAGCTGGAGGCCGTCCCGGCCTATCTCGCGCCGGGTACCCAGGTCGAGGAGACGGACCCGCTGAGCTTCCTGGGCGGCCAGACGTTCACCGAGGGTGCCGAGAGCGCCCCGGACTCCAACGGCCACACCCTCGCCTTCCAGCACTTCAACTCGGCGACCCAGCAGACCGACATCTACGTCCAGGACAGCTTCGGCCGTGGGAGCGCCGGACCCATCCTGCTCGCGGCCAACGGGGACTCGCCGACCGTCTCGCCCGACGGCAAGACCATCGCGTTCCTGCGCAGGGACTCCAGCGGCTACGAGCAGATCTGGACCGCCGCGTGGAACGGCCAGGAAGGCACGCCCAAGGCCGGGCCCGCGACCCAGCTCACCAGCGGCACCAAGAACCACCTCTTCCCGACCTACTCGCCGGACGGCACCCGGATCGCCTATGAGGCGAGCACGCAGACCAGCGGCAAGCCGGAAGACGTCGAGTCCATCGCCGCCAACGGCACCGGGCAGCGCGTGGAGTCGACCACCTGGGGCTTCCCGTCCTACCGGCCGTCCAACCCGAACACCATGGTCCGACTGGAAGGCAGCGACCGGATCGGTACTGCGATCGCCGCCTCGCAGGCCCAGTGGACCACCGCCCCCGGCAACCCGGGTGCGAATAAGTACCCGGCCAACAACGTCGTGCTGAGCCGCTCCGACCAGTTCGCCGACGCGCTCGGCGGCAGCACCCTGGCCACCTCGGTGGGCGGCCCGCTGCTTCTCACGCCGAGCGACCACCTCGACGCCAGTGTCAAGGCCGAGATCGCGCGAGTGCTCGGACCGGCCGAGACCGGCAAGACCGTCTACGTGCTCGGCGGCGAGCAGGCGCTGTCCCCGGCCGTGGCCAACGCGGTGCACGCCATGGGTTACACCGTCAAGCGGCTCGCCGGAGCCGACCGGTACGCGACCTCCGTGGCCATCGCCAACCAGGTCACCCGGTCCAACGCCGGCAGCGGCTGGCAGCAGCCGGGGCGGGTCCTGGTCGCGACCGGCACCCTGTCCCCGGACGCGCTGTCGGCCGGCGCCGCGGCCGAGTCCGGCGCCCACAACGGCCCCGCCGACGGCGTGGTGATCCTGACCGACGACAAGAAGATGCCGGCGTCCACCGCCGCCTACCTGGCGCAGGTCAAGGCACACGACACCGCGGGCTACCCGACCCCGGTCTACGGCGTCGGCGGCGCGGCGGACACCGCGCTCACCAGCATCGGCTTCCAGCACACTCCGCTGGTCGGGGCGACCCGCTACGAGACCTCCTACCTGGTCGCCCGCACCTTCTTCGGCGACTGGGACCGCGGTTCGGGCACCGCGCCCGCCAACGTCGGCTTCGCCACCGGCGCCAACTGGGCCGACGCGCTGTCCGGCGGCGCGTTCATGGGCTCGAAGGGCGGCCCGCTGCTGCTGGTCAACCCGGCCACCGGCGAGCCGGCCAACGAGGCCGAGGTGTGGCTGACCGGCTTCTCCTCCAGCATCACCACCGGCTACGTCTTCGGCGGCCCGGCGGCCGTGCCCTCGGCGACCGACTCCGGCATGGGCAACCTGATCGGCTCCATGGGCGGCCCGGTGAACTACGAGGTCAACCCGAAGGCCTGATCCAGCACCGGATCGCAGGGCACAGCGAAGCCCCGCAGACACCAGGGGGTTTGCGGGGCTTGTCGCATCTCCGCGGCAGGTAGCGCCGGACTACCGGAACCGCCGCAGCCGCAGGCTGTTGCTCACCACGAACACCGACGAGAACGCCATCGCGGCCCCGGCGATCATCGGGTTCAGCAGCCCGGCGGCGGCCAGCGGCAGCGCCGCCACGTTGTAGCCGAACGCCCAGAACAGGTTCCCCTTGATGGTGCCCAGGGTGCGGCGCGAGAGCCGGATCGCGGTGGCCGCGGTCCGCAGGTCGCCGCCGACCAGGGTCAGGTCGCCGGCCTCGATCGCGGCGTCGGTGCCGGTGCCCATCGCCAGGCCGAGGTCGGCCTGGGCCAGGGCGGCCGCGTCGTTCACGCCGTCGCCGACCATCGCGACCACGCGGCCTTCGGCCTGCAGCCGCCGCACCGCCTCGACCTTGCCCACCGGCAGCACCTCGGCCAGCACCTCGTCGATGCCGACCTCGGCGGCCACCGCGCGGGCCACGGTCTCGTTGTCGCCGGTGAGCAGCACCGGAGTCAGACCCAGGGCCCGCAGCTCGCGGATCGCCTCGGCGCTGGTCGGCTTCACCGCGTCGGCGACCTCCAGCACCGCCCGGGCCCGGCCGTCCCAGCCGACCGCGATCGCGGTGCGGCCCGCCGCCTCGGCCACGGTCTTCGCCGAGGCCAGCTCCGGCGTCAGGTGCTGGGCCCACTCGGCCAGCAGCTTCTCCCGGCCGACCACGACCGCGTGGCCGTCCACCACGCCCTGCACGCCCAGACCTTCGACGTTCTCGAAGCCCTCGACCTCGGGCAGCGCTCCGGTCCGCGCGGCCGCGGCGGCCGCGACCGCCTTGGCGATCGGGTGCTCGCTGGCCGCCTCCAGCGCGCCGGCCAGCCGCAGCGCCTCGTCCTCGGACTCGCCGTCGGCCACAGCCACGCCGACCAGCGCCATGCTGCCGGTGGTGACGGTGCCGGTCTTGTCGAGCACGATCGTGTCCACCTTGCGGGTGTTCTCCAGCACCTCCGGGCCCTTGATCAGGACACCGAGCTGCGCGCCGCGGCCGGTGCCGACCATCAGCGCGGTCGGCGTGGCCAGGCCCAGGGCGCAGGGGCAGGCGATGATCAGGACGCTGACCGCGGCCGCGAAAGCCGTCGCGACACCGCCGGAACCGACCAGCAGCCAGAACGCCAAGGTGGCCAGGGACAGCAGGATCACGGTCGGGACGAAGACCGCGGAGATCCGGTCCGCCAGCCGCTGCGCCGCGGCCTTGCCGTTCTGCGCCTCCTCGACCAGCTTCGCCATCCGGGACAGCTGGGTGTCGGCGCCGACCCGGGTCGCCCGCACCACCAGCCGGCCGGAGGTGTTCACGGTGGCGCCGGTGACGGCGTCGCCGGGGGCGACGTCCACCGGGACCGACTCGCCGGTGAGCATGGAGGCGTCGACCGCCGAGCGGCCCTGCTCCACCACCCCGTCGGTGGCCACCTTCTCGCCGGGCCGCACCACGAACAGGCCGCCGACGGCCAGCTCGCCGATCGGGATCCGCACCTCGGCACCGGCACGCAGCACCGCGACGTCCTTCGCGCCGAGCGTCATCAGGGCCCGCAGAGCCGCGCCGGAGCGTCGCTTCGCCTTGTGCTCGAAATACCGCCCGGCCAGGATGAACGCGGTCACGCCCGAGGCCGCCTCCAGGTACAGGGACCCGGAGCCGTCGGTGCGAGAGATCGCGAACTCGAAGCCGTGCTTCATGCCCGGCATCCCCACGTCCCCGAAGAACAGGGCCCACAGCGACCAGAGGAAGGCTGCTGAGACGCCGACGGACACCAGCGTGTCCATGGTGGCGGCGCGGTGCCGCAGGTTGGTCCAGGCCGCCTTGTGGAAGGGCCACGCGGCGTAGGTGACCACCGGCGCGGACAGCGTCAGCGAGGCCCACTGCCAGTTGCGGAACTGCAGCGCGGGGATCATCGCCATCAGGACCACCGGCACGGACAGCACGACCGCGGTGGTCAGGCGCTGCCGCAGCGAGCCGGCGCGGCGTTCGTCCTCCAGCTCGGCGGCCGTCTTCGGCTCGCCGTCGGCCGGCACCGGCCCGGCGGACGGCGGCGCCGGCGGCTCGGGCAGCGCGGCGGTGTAACCGGCCGCCTCGACCACGGCGACCAGGTCGGTCGGCGCGTAATCGGCCGGGAAGGTGACCTTCGCCTTCTCGGTGGCGTAGTTCACGGTGGCCGTGACGCCTTCGAGCTTGTTCAGCTTGCGCTCGATCCGCGACGCGCAGGAAGCGCAGGTCATCCCACCGATGGCCAACTCGACGTCATTGAGAGGTCCGGACTCCGCCGGCACCTCCAGGGTGGTCTCCGCCATGGCTGCCTCCGCTTGTGGGACGAGGATCAGTGTCTCATCGGCAGCAACGATATACCCCATGGGGGTATTCCGTCAGCGGCCGGTCAGTTGATCTGACGATTGGGCCGCCGGGGTTCCTTCGCGTGAATGCCGCCGCGACACCGGGTAGGCGCTCCGTCATGCGTCTGCTCCGTCTCCTCGCCCTGACCGCAGTCCTGACCCTGAGCTGCGGCGAAGCCGCCTCCGCCGCGGTCGGGCCGCTGTCCGGGGTCAAGGAGGTGAGCTACGCGGGCACCACGGTCGAGGTCCCGGTGAGCTGGCCGGTGCACGACCTGACGGCCGAGCCGCATACCTGTATCCGGTATGACCGGCACGCGGTGTACCTCGGCGACCCGGGACCGGACCAGAACTGCCCGGCGGACGCCGTGGGCCGTACGGAGACCGTGCGCATCGCCTCGGACGGGAAGGTGACCCGGACCTACGGCTACCTCCCGTCCGCGGACGAGGAGAACGCGGCGGGCGCGGAGCCGCAGGCCGTGCCGGACACCCGCTCGCGCCTGCCCGAGCGCCCGATCGAGGCCGCCGCCACCTACTCCGGCCTGGGCTTCGACACCTGCGCGGCGCCGTCCACCGACGCCATGCAGGCCTGGGCCGACGCCTCGCCGTACCACGCGATCGGCATCTACATCGGCGGCATCGACCGCGCCTGCCCGGACGGCAACCTGACCCCGGGCTGGATCAAGACGGTGGCCCTGCAGGGCTGGAAGTTCTTCCCGATCTACGTCGGCCTGCAGGCGCCCTGCTGGAAGAACCCCGGCAGCGGCCATCCGGCGCGGATCGCCCGCAGCCGCCGCTGGACCCAGGGCCAGGAGGCCGCGGACGACGCGGCGAACCGCGCGGCCTACTTCGGCATCGCCCCGGGCAGCCCGATCTACTTCGACATGGAGTACTACCCGCGTAACGACGCCGGCTGCACCCAGGATGTCCAGGCGTTCCTGAGCGCCTGGACCGACCAGCTGCACGCGCGGGGGTTCATCTCAGGGATCTACAGCAGTTCCAAGGGCGCGATCGCGGACATGGCTCTGGTGTACGAGAGCGGGGCGGCCTACCGCGCGGACGTGGCGTGGTACGCGCACTGGGACAAGGCCCCGCAGCTGTTCGGCGACGCGACGCTGAGCGACCGGTACTGGCCCGGGCCGCGGCGCATCAAGCAGTACCGGGGCGGTCACAACGAGACGTACGGCGGGAAGCGGTTGAACATCGACCTGAACGTGCTGAACGCGCCGGTGGCGGCGCTGAAGTAGCGCCAGGGGTCGAACGGGCTGGACCGCAGTGCGGTCCAGCCCGTTCGACGTCAGGTCTCTGACTCAGCGCTCCGACGGCCGGCCGGGACGGGTCGCCGGACGGCGTCCCATCGTCCCGCGCTGCGGCGGGTTGGCGGCCGCGGCGGGGCGGCGCGGCTGCACGGGATTGCGGTCGCTGGAGCGGCCCGGGTCCTGCGGCTCGGCGGGGCGGCCGTAGCCGTCGCGGGGCTGCGCCGGACGGGGACGCGGCTGCTGGCCGGAGGCACCCGGGACGCCGGGCACCGGACGCGGGGCGGCCGACTGCGGTGGACGCGGCTGGTGCGACGATCCGGTGGCGCCGTTGGGACCCGGACGGCGCGGCGCGGCCGCGCGCGGCTCCCAGTCGGCGCCGCTCTCGCGGGGACGGCTCGCCGGCGGCAGCGCGGCCTGCGGCGTCGCGCCGCCTCCGTAGCCGCCGCGCCCGGCGCCCGCACCCGGGTTCGAGCTCGAATACGGCTTCGGCGCGGGCGGCGCCGGCGGCTTGGGCGCCGGGCGGCCCATGACCGGAGCCGGCGGCACGGCCGGGAACCCGCCGGTGCCGGTCCCGTCCGCGGGCTCGAACCAGCCGCTCTCCGCCGCGCTCGCGCCGGTGGTGACCGGGAGGTAGGACGTCTGGGCCGCGTCGTATGAACTGCTCGCAGCGTACGAGCCGGTCGAGTAAGTGCTCTGACCCAGTGGATCCGACGCGGACGAGTACGAGGACTGATCCAGGGAGTCGGTCAGCGGGTCCGCGAGATTCGCGTACGGGCTGGCCGCGTAGGCGCTCGTGGAGCTGGACGAGCCGTAGCCGCCGGAGCTCGACGTGGAACCGTAGGTCGCAGGGCTCGTAGAAGAGCCGTACACGCTCGACCCGGAGCTGTACGCGTCCGTCCCGGAGCTGTACACGTCCGTGGACGACGAGCCGTAAGCGCTGGTCGAGCTATAGGTACCGCTCGCAGCAGCGCTCGATCCGTTCGAGGTCTCGTAGCCGCTCGACGAGCCGTAGGTGCTTGTCTGGCCGTAGCCGCCGCTCGCGCCGGACGAGCTGTAGCCGGTCGCAGGGCTCGAACTCGTCGAGCTTCCGTACAGGGCGTCGCTGCCCATGCCGTACGACCCGGAGCTGCCGTACGACCCGGAGCTGCTGTACGACCCCGAGCTGCCCAGGGCGCTCTGCGAGCCGAACCCGGAACCGGAGCCGAAGGCGTCGGAGGAGCCCGCCGAACTCGACGCGGACGAGCCCAGCGCCGGGGTGGATCCGAAGCCCGACCCGGACGTCGAGTACCCGCTCGACACGCTCGGCAGCGCCGGGGCCGGAGTCACCGGCGGCCCGCTCTGCGCCACGGCGGCCATCGCCATCGGCAGCAGGTCCATCGAGGTCGTCCCGAGCCCGTCGGCCGGGCACACCCGGACCAGCTCGCCGACCGTCAGCGCCAGTTCGGTCGCCAGGTCCAGGGAGCGCGGCTGCATCGGGTTCTCCCGCATCCACCAGCACGCGATCTGCACGATCGAGCCGGCGGCGTGCGGACAGGTGCGGATCGCCCCGCGCAGCTGCAGGGGCTGCGGACCGGACACCGTGATCCGGAACCAGGTGCCCTCGCGGAAGCCCAGCGCCGGGTGGCCCAGGGAGTCCTGCAGCACGACGTGGTACTGGCGCTCAAGCTCACGCTGGCCACCGGCCCCGGACGCGCTCAAAGCCGAGCTGTTCCTCTGCTGCTCGCCGTAGGCGACGCTCATCGGCTGCCTGACCGTTCTCCGGACTGCGAGTCCGGAACCCTGCTCGAAGTCACCATGTGTCGCCCGCCTCGGCTCTAAAGAGCGGAATTGAGGCGGCCCCCGTTGCCGCTGTGTCCGCAGTGCTGTGTGTGATCAATGTCCACTGAAGTGGTGGGATCGTTGCGCAAACGGTACTCAATACTGGGGCTCAGCGGTAGGGCATCCACTAAGAACAAGCCGTGATTTCTGTGGCCTGCCCACAACTTCCAGATCCGGGCCGTGGCGAGCCGACCCTCGATTGTCATCTCAGCGCCCCCTCGGCATAACGTTGTCGCGTGACGGCGGACAGAGACGAGGAGTTCTCTCGCTATGTCACTGAGCGGTCCGGTGCCCTCTTGCGCGTCGCCTATCTGCTGACCGGGAACCGCGCCGACGCCGAGGACCTGCTGCAGACCGCGCTCGCCAAGACTTATCTGTCCTGGGCCCGCATCCAGGACAAGGGCGCGCTCGACGGATACGTGCGGCGCGTCCTGGTGAACACCCAGACCTCCTGGTGGCGCAAGCGCCGGGTCGAGGAATACCCCACCGACCAGCTGCCTGAGCAGGTCTGGGAGGACACCCGGCCGGCGGAGATCGAGCTGCGCTCCACGGTCTGGAAGTCGCTGGCGCAGCTGCCGCGCCGCCAGCGCGCGGTGGTCGTCCTACGCTATTACGAGGACCTCTCCGAAGCGGAGACCGCCGAGGTAATGGGGATCTCAGTCGGCACGGTGAAATCAACGGCTTCACGAGCCCTTGCCAAACTCCGGACGGACGGCGCATTGCGCGACGCCCGCGTCGCCATCCCCGCGCCGCTTCGCCCGCCTGCCGGCGAAACCCTTCCGAAATCCGCCAGGGTCGATGCAGACTGACCGGTGTACCGCCCGGTAACCTCAACCCCTCAGGAGGTCAGCGATGCGCTCGACCATGCAGGAGACCCCGCTAGGAATCCCGACGCTCCTGAGGTTCGCCTCGACCGTCTATTCCGGGTCGAAGGTGCACACCGTCACCGCCGACGGCCTGCGCACCGCCACGTTCGCCGAGGTCGGCGGGCGTGCCGCGCAGCTGGCCCACGCGCTGCACGACGACCTCGGGATCCGCGGCGACCAGCGGGTCGCCACGTTCATGTGGAACAACCAGGAGCACCTGGAGGCGTACTTCGCCGTCCCGTCCATGGGCGCCGTGCTCCACACCCTGAACATCCGGCTCTTCCCGGATCAGGTCACGTACATCGCCAACCACGCCGAGGACAAGGTGGTGCTGGTCGACGGCAGCCTGATCCCGCTGCTGGCCCGGGTGCTGCCGGGGTTCGAGACCGTCGAGCACGTGGTGATCGTCGGCGAGGGCGACCCGGCGCCGCTGGAGCCGGCCGGCAAGCGGATCCACCGGTATGAGGAACTCCTGGCCGGCAAACCCACCACGTACGACTGGCCCGACTTCGTCGAGACCGACGCCGCCGCGATGTGCTACACCTCCGGCACCACCGGCAACCCCAAGGGCGTGGTCTACAGCCACCGCTCGGTCTATCTGCACTCGATGCAGGTCACGATGCCGCAGTCGTTCCAGCTCACCGAGGCGAACCGGGTCCTGACCATCGTCCCGATGTTCCACGCGATGGCCTGGGGAATCCCCTATGCGGCGTTGATGTCCGGCGCGAGCCTGGTCATGCCGGACCGGTTCATGCAGGCCCCGGCGCTGGTGCGGGCGATCCACGCCTCCGGCGCGGACTTCGCCGGCGCCGTGCCGACGATCTGGAACGACGTGCTGAACCACCTGGACGCCACCGGCGAGAAGATCCCCACGCTCAAGCGCGCGGTGGTCGGCGGCTCGGCGGTGCCGCCGGCGCTGATGAGCGCCTTCGAAGAGCGCTACGACATGCGCATCATCCACGCCTGGGGCATGACCGAGACCTCCCCGCTGGGCTGCGTCTCCACGCCGCCGGCCGGCACGGAAGGCGAGGTGGCCTGGTCCTACCGCGTCACCCAGGGCCGCTTCCCGGCCGGGGTGCAGGCCCGGCTGGCCGGGCCGGACGGCACGATCGTGCCCAACGACGGCGAGGCGGTCGGCGAGTTGGAGGTCCGCGGGCCCTGGATCACCGCCTCCTACTACGGCGACGAGGACCCCGAGCGCTTCCACGACGGCTGGCTGCGTACCGGCGACGTCGGCACGATCACCCCCGACGGCTACCTGACGCTGACCGACCGGGAGAAGGACGTCATCAAGTCCGGCGGCGAGTGGATCTCCTCGGTCGAGCTGGAGAACCACCTGATGGCGCACGCCGCCGTGGCCGAGGCGACCGTGGTCGGCGTCCCGGACGAGCGCTGGCAGGAACGGCCGCTGGCCGCCGTGGTGCTCCGCGAAGGCGCCGCGGCCGCGCCGGAGGAGCTTCGTGAGTACCTGTCCGGGCTGATCCCGAAGTGGCAGCTTCCTGAGCGATGGACCTTCCTCAACGTCGTCCCGAAGACCTCCGTGGGCAAGTTCGACAAGAAGGAAGTACGCCGCGCGTATGCAGCCGGTGAGCTTGAGGTCACAGTGTTGTAGAAGCGTTGTAGACCCGCGCCTGAACGCCTCTTCAACAGAAAAGTCCGCAGTGTAGAGTGCCGAGAACTTGAGCACCTGGAACATCAGTTGTAATCGGCAGGGGAGGCACCGCGGACATGCGGATATCTCGGCGGTTTTCGCGCAGCACCGCTGCCGGCGCGGCGTCGGTGCTCGCCGCGCTCGCTATGAGCGCGTGTTCCAGTAGCTCCTCCGGCGGCGGCACCGCGGCTTCGAGCGCCGCGCAGTCGCAGTCTGTGGCGAACGCGAACGCCAACGAGAACGACGTCCAGGTCCTCAACTCCTTGCAGCTCAATACCCAGGAGTTGGACAGCGCATTCGCCACTGACAACCAGTGGAAGGCGTGGCCGGCCGCGGACACCGCGAAGCTCCTGCTCAAGCAGACGTGGGCCTGCACGCAGAACATGATCGACACTTCGAAGAAGTCGCTGCAGCCGGTCACCACCTTCTTCATGGCCGGCCCGCTGCCCAGCGATCCGCCGACGACGCCGGCATCCACGACCTCCTCCACGTCGTCGTCGAGCCACAGCAACAGCTACAACCACAAGAGCGGCTCGTCGTCGACCCCGACCTCGACCTCGACCGGGTCCAGCAGCTCCTCCCCGGCGGTCGGCGCCGACGGGAACCCCGTGCACTGGGTGGTCAGCACCGCGATCGCCTACCAGACCGCCGACGCGGCCCAGGCCGCCGTGCAGGGCATGGGCGCCGTCGACCCGAGCGCACCCGGCTGCGGCGGGCCCAAGGACGGCGACAAGGACGAGATCGTCGGCGGTGGCGGCGAGGTTCTGCCGTCCTGGGTCAACTCCCAGGGGGTGTTCGTGTTCACCGACACCCACACCCACGTCACGATCTCCGCGGTCGCGCAGCGCCGCGGACGGTACGTCGTCCTGACCTACACCCGGGGGAGTGCCGCGAACGACTCCGGGTATTACGACCTGGAACCGGGTTCGGACACCGGCCCCGCGGCCGCCGCCGCCACGGCCGTGCTCGGCCAGCTGACGGCCTCGGTCGTGGGCTCCGCCAACTGAAAGCACCCGCGCCCCTCTCCGATCGACCGGGAACCACCGACGAGGCCCAGCGCCACCTGAGCAGTCCAAGCACTGAGCAGTTCCAGCAAGCTGCCGACACTTGTGAAGGCCACTGATAACGGATGCGGTCGGGAACCGAGGATTTCCGCGAGTTCGTCGCGGCCCGCCAGGGCGCGCTGCGGCGAACCGCGTATCTGCTGTGCGGCGACTGGCACCAGGCACAGGACCTGACGCAGCAGACGCTGGCCAAGCTGTTCGTGGCGTGGCCGCGGGTGCGCGCCGTGGAGGCCGTCGACTCCTACGCGCGCCAGGTCCTCGTGCGCACGTACATCGACGAGTCCCGCAAGCGCCGCAACCACGAACTGGTCACGGCGGAGCTGCCGGACGCCGGCACCGAGGGCCCGGAGATCGAGACCCGGCTGGCGCTGATGGCCGCGCTCAAACAGCTCTCGCCGCGCCAGCGGGCCGTCGTGGCACTGCGGTTCTGGGACGATATGAGCGTAGAAGCCACCGCCGAGGCGCTCGGAATGAAGGCCAACACCGTGAAGTCGGACACCGCACGCGCGTTGGCGAAACTCAAAGGGCTGCTCGACTCGTCTGTACACCAGGCGGTCTGAACGATGAGGGCGGAGCCAGCGAAGGGAGGACACGGATGAACGCGGTGAACGCGTCCGCGGGCGAGGACGCGATGCGCGGTCTGATGGAGACCGCCTTCACCGCCGGGGAACCGGCGCTGCCGGACGTCGACGACGTGATGGCGACCGTGGAGGTCCTCGGCGGGCACATGCGGCACCGGCAGCGGGTGCGGACCGGCCTGGCGGCCGGCGTCCTGTGCGTCGCCGGGTTCGGCATGGTGGCCGGCATCGGCGCGGTGGCGCACTCTAACCATTCGGGCGGGTCCAGCGTGGTGGGCCCCGGCGGCAGCGGGGGTCCGGCGGCGCCGCCGGTCACCGACACCGGCACGACGCAGAGCGGCGGTGCGCAGAGCAGCGGGACCAGTGGCGGGACGGTCGCCGTTCCCTGACGCGGGCTGAGCGCCGGGGCGTTTCGAGCCCTCGGGAGGGCGGATGCGACGGATCTTCGTGCTCGGTGCGGGTCTGAGCCTGCTCGGGACCGCGCTGCTGGGGACTGCGGCGTGCGGCACCCGGCTGCCGGATTCGGCCTTCACCTCGCAGAATCCGGGTGCGCCCGGGACATCGGCCGCCTCCTCCGCGAACTCGGCCAGCGATATCGGCGTCACCCCGGCCTCGATCAAGATCGGGATGATCGACTCGGTGGACTCGCTGCTCGGGCCGGACACGTTCTCCGGCCCGATGTACGGCGCGCAGGCCTTCTTCAAGGCGCTGAACGCGGCCGGCGGGGTCAACGGTCGGCAGATCACCTTCGTGACGTGCGACGACCAGGGGGTCGGCGGGACGAACGTGTCGTGCGCGCACACGCTGATCGACCAGGACAAGGTGTTCGCGTTCGCCGGCAACTCGGCCTTCCAGTACGACGGTGCGTCCTACATCTCGGCCAAGGACGTGCCGGACATCGGCGGCGAGCCGATCAGCAACGCCTACGACCAGTACCCGCACCTGTACTCGATCTACGGCAGCGACTATCCGCGCGACGGCAAGAGCATCGGCTGGCAGGGGAAGCTGTACTCCTCGACCGAGGCCGAGCACTACGCGAAGACGGTGTTGCACGCGCACGTCGCCGGGCTCGTCTCGTACAACCAGGCGGACTCGGCGCGGTACGCCTCCTACGAGGCCGAGGCGCTGCGCAAGGAGGGGTTCACGGTCGTTCCGGAGCAGTTGGACATCGCGCTGGCCGACTTCAACTCCGCGGCGCTGGACATGAAGAACAAGGGTGTGGACGTCGTCTTCGACACCATCGACACGGACGGGAACGCCAGGTTGTGCAAGGCGATCGAGGACGCCGGGGTGCCGATCGTGGCGAAGATGACGACGGTGCAGAGTTGGGACGCCACGGTCGCCGCGACGTACAAGGACGCGCCGAAGTGCCGGAACCTGCTGTACGCCAACGCTTCCGACGCCAACTACGAGGACACGTCGAACCCGGCGGTGAAGGCGTTCCGCGACGCGATGGCGAAGTACTTCCCGGACCGGGAGGGGAAGCTGTCGGAGTGGGAGATCGACGGGTGGGCGTCGGCGCAGTGGCTCACCGACGCGGTGGCTTCGTGCGGGGCCGATGTGACGCGGGTGTGCGTCGAGAAGTTCATGAACTCCGGGAAACCCTATGACGCGCACGGGATCATCACGCCGGCGGCTTTCGATGTGAAGGCTCCGACGGGGACGACGCACGCGTGCTTCAACGTCGCGCAGTGGCAGGACTCTGCGAACGGCGGGCGGGGCGGCTGGGTGACGCGAGTACCGAATATGGATACGAACTGTTACGACGTGCCTCAGGTTTCTTATTCGCCGTAGCCGTGGTGTTTTTCGCGGATCAGGTGGATGACAGGTCGGCCGTCGCCGTTGTCGAAGACTCTCACGCGCGCTCCGTAGTGCTCGGCGATCCGTTGCTCCGTAAGGACTTCGCGGGCTGTGCCGCAAGCGACGACCTGCCCTTGGACGAGAAGAGTCAGCTCGTCGGCGTACTGCGCGGCGAGGCTGAGGTCGTGCAGGGTACTGATGACGGTCAGGCCCTCGCTCCCGCGCAGTCCGTCGACCAGATCCAGGACCTGTTGCTGGTGGCCGAGGTCCAGGGCGGTGGTCGGCTCGTCGAGCAGCAGGACCCCGGCCTGCTGCGCCAGCGCGCGAGCCAGGACGACGCGCTGGCGTTCGCCGCCGGACATCGCGCCGAGCCGCCGCCCGGAGAACCCGGCGAGGTCCAGGCGCTCCAGTGCGCTCTCGGCGACCGCGCGATCGGTCCGGGACTCGACGCCGAGGTAGCCCAGGTGCGGCGTGCGGCCGAGCAGGACGTACTCGGCGACGGTCATGTCGCCGGGCAGCTGCGGCTGCTGCGGGACGTAGGCGATGAGGCGGGCGCGGTGCTTGGCGGAGAGCTTCGCGACGGCCTCGCCGCCGACACGGATGTCGCCCTCATACGGCAGGATGCCGACGATCGCCCTGAGCAGCGTGGACTTACCCGCGCCGTTCGGGCCGAGGACGGCGTGCCAGGCCCCGGAGGCCACGTCGAGGTCGACGCCGTGCAGGATCGGCTTGCGGTCCAGCCGCACCCGCACCCCGGCGGCCTTGACCGCGCTCACCGGTCCCGCTCCCGCGTGGCGCGCAGGATGACCAGGAAGAACGGCGCCCCGACGAACGAGGTGACGACCCCGATCGGCAGCTCGGCCGGCGCCAGCACGGTCCGCGCCAGCAGATCGGCCAGCACCAGGAAGGCCCCGCCGACCAGCAGGCTCATCGGCAGCAGCAGGCGGTGCCCGGGCCCGGCGACCCGCCGCACGACGTGCGGCACCACCAGCCCGACGAAGCCGATGATCCCGCTGACCGCCACCGCGGTCGCGGTCGCCAGCGACGCGGCGGCCAGCACGATCACGCGCGTGCGCACCGGATGCAGGCCCAAGGTGGCGGCCTCGTCGTCGCCGAGCGCGAGGACGTCGAGATGCCGGGCGTGCACGGTGACGATCAGAACACTGATGACGGCGTACGGCAGCGCCAACCGCACCAGCGACCAGTCGGCGGCGGCGAAACTCCCGAACAACCACGAGTACACCTGCCGCACGTCCGCGGTGCTCCGCTGCATGACGAACGCCTGCACCGCCCCGACGAACGAGCTGACGGCGACCCCGGCGAGGATGAGCGAGGCGGTCCCGCCGCGGCCCACGAACGTGCCGAGCACGTAGCTCGCGAGCACGCCACCGAGCGCCCCGACGAACGCCGCGAGCGGCACCGCGCCGATCCCGGCGACGGTGTGCTCGGGCCCGCCGCCGTAGACGATGACGAGGGTCGCCGCCATCCCGGCACCGGCCGAGGCCCCGATGGTCCCGGAATCGGACAGCGGATTGCGGAAGACGCCCTGATACGCGGCACCGGCCTGCGCGAGCAACGCCCCGACGAGCGTCGCCAGGACCACGCGCGGCAGCCGGATCTCGTCGAGCACACTCTGCTGCACCGGCCCGAGCCCGGTACGGAGGTCGACGAAGGGGAGCTTGTCCAGGAGCGCCTTGGCGGTGCCGCCGACCGGGAGGCCGGCCGCACCGCCGAGGCTGGAGACGAGGACAGCGAGCAAGAGGACGAGGACGCCGGCGAGGAGGGCGATGGTGGGGCGGCTCGGACGGCGAGCTAGGCGGCGGGACGGAGGCGTCGGGCGGCCGGGGACTACGGGCTCTTCCACCGGTTCGGGGGCAGGGCCCACCCACCCAAAGGGGGCCACCACCTTCGAACCGGACCGCGCGCCGCCGAATCGTGTCCAGGATCCGCGCCGCGCACCATCGGCGTCAACGTCCTCCGACCGAATCGCCGGTGAGGTTGCGCCGATCGTGGGCGTGTCGCGCGAGCCGCGCACGTCACGCGAGCCGTCCGCGCTGCTCGCGCCAACCGCGGCCGGATCCACCTCATCCCTCATCGTCGTGGCTCGTCCTCGCCGCTCAGCCCTGGGCCTGGTTCACAGCCTTCGCGATCTGCTGCACCAACTGCACCAGGCGCGGCCCCCAACGCGAGGCGATGTCGTCGTCCATACCGACGACGGTGCCCTTCGCGGCGTTCTTCACCGCCGGAATCGCCGACCACCCGGGGCGGGCGGCGACGGTGGCGGCGGTCTGCTGGCAGCACTTGGTGTCGGCCAGGAAGATCAGATCGGGCGCCGAGGTGACCAGGTACTCGTCGGAGACCTGGGGGTAGCCGCTGCCGGTCTTGTCGGCCGGGTCGGCGACGTTGGTGAGGCCGAACTGCGCGAAGATCGAGCCGATGAAGGTCTTCGAGGTCGCGCTGTAGTTCCCCGGCGTGCCGACCTCGTAGTAGTACTTCAGGGCGCCGGCCGGCTTCTTCGCGGCCGCGACGGCCGCGGTGATCTGCTGCTTCATGCCGGCGACCGTGGTGGCGGCCGGGCCGGCGTGGCCGGTGGCGGCACCGAGCTCGGTGATCTGGCTGTAGGCGTCGTCCAGCGTGTTCGGGGCGTCGAACCACAGCACCGGGACGTTCAGCTTCCCGAGCTGCTCCACGATCTGCGAACTGTCGTCGGCGACGACCACCAGGTCCGGGTTGTACTTCGCGATCGCCTCGGCATTCGGCTTGTAGCCGGACAGAGTCGTCTTCGGCGCGCCGGCGGGGTAGTTCGACTGGTCGTCAACCGCGACGACCTGCGACCCGGCGCCGATCTGGAACAGATCCTCGGTCGCCGACGGCGACAACGACACGATCTTCTTGGGCTCAGCCGCCAGCTTCACCGCCCCGTTCTTGGCGGTGACGGTAGCCGGGAACGCAGCCGTACCGGAGGCGGCGGTCGACGCACCGGAACCGCCCGTCGCCGACGCCGACTTCGACGACGAACACCCGGCAGCCACCAGCGCCGAGGCCGCGACGACGCCGACGACGGCCCGCCGAGTCAGAATGTGCAGACGAGAATGCACGAGGTCAGCTCCTCCGGCTGATCCGCGGTCCGCACAGCACGCACCGACCCAGATGAGGCGTGAAGCGCACAGCCGGACCGCCCCGAACCGCGAGGGCCGAACGTTGGCACACCGCGTGAGGCGACCTGGCTCGCTCCGACGGAGCTCACAGTTGCGGGACAGCGCCGGATTCCCACCGGCTTCGCTGCACACGTTGCGGACGACGCACACCGCCGTCGCCCCTGACGCTAGCAAGCGCTGAGGCCCGCGCCTAACGCCGAACGAGGCGACGACTGGTGATCTCTGCTACTCCGAGCGGGTGCCGGTGCGGCCAAGCGCCGGTTCCGCTGAGAACCGGCGCCTCGTGACTCGGGTGGTGACGGGTCCAGTCCTGACCCGCCATGTGGTTCGGTGGATCCTTACACGCACCCTCGTCGCTATCGGCGGGCTCTGCCAACCATTCCGGCTGGCCGGGATGGTTCCGTTCACGGCGCCGTTAGCGACGAGGGAACCGGGACAGTGGTGACCAACACTCGGACCGCCGCCTCCGCGGGGGGTTGAGGATCCCTCAGCTTGTTCTTTAACCTCGGCATGATCATTTCATGTCGGGGTTTCTCATTGCCCTGACAAGGCGGCGGCCTTGCCGTGATGCTGTGTGTTTCCGC
>NZ_JBGCCM010000052.1:0-60033 GCF_041262085.1 Catenulispora sp. GAS73 | reverse complement strand
GACACCACACACCCTCCCACGGCCGAGACCACCCCGACCGCCGAAGAACACCCTCACACGGATCTCAAACTCCTGACGAATAAACCAGCAGAGTCCGGACGCCACACCCGCGCGATGGCTCGGCAACAGCGCGGCAACGCACGCTATGACCACCGCCACGGCGAGGCCTGTCTGTATGAACCGGCCTGGCAGGCTGGCGCCGCGCCATAGCCGGCGGGTCTCGTCCGCGCCGCTCCCGTTTTCCGGCTCCGGCACTGCTTTGTCGGTGCTCATGCGGACCGAGCCCGAGTATCCCCGTTTCCGGGCACGATGAAGTATCCCCGCACGCTTCCACGACTCCTTACGCTGTTCTGCTCGTCAGGCGTTCAGCGGGGCTGTCGGGGCCCAGAAAACGCCAGACTCAGCTAAGTGGGCATTTCAAAATGGTCTGTGAGTGTTTGAACAGGTAGATGGCGTACCCGGTATGGCGTGAGTGCCGCCAATGCCTGATCCGTGCGGCGTCTTCGAGAAGTTGAACGTCGATCTCACCGTCTGGTCCGCAAAGCCGCTGGCCGCGACGCCGAGCCCACCGCCTGCATCGTCGACACGCAGTCAGTCAAGACTTTGACCAACGTTCCTGTCGACCAGGGCATCGGCGCCGGGAAATGCATCGCGGGAAAGACATCGAACGCGCCGCCAGACTCGACATCAACGTCAGGTCGTGGACCGCAACAACGAGTTCAAAGGCTCTTCACGTGATCCGTCGCCGCTGCGTTGTCGAGCGGTCGATCGGCTGGCTCATGGTCTACCGCCGCCTGGCCAGGGACTACGAGCATCTGCGGGCCAGCTCCGAAGCGATTATTCGCATAGCGATGATCGACAACCTACACAGGCACGCCATCGACGAAACGACATAGACCTGGCGAGGAACCTATTAGCCCATCACTCGCCAACTACGTCAATGAGACGCCCGTTGCGAGGACGCCGGAGGTACCTTCGATCGATTGGCGGGCTCCGGTGATCGATGACTCGTCCGGATCCGACGACGTCGCATCTGGTCGGATCCGGACGGCGACCGTTATCGCATACTCGGGACGGACAAGGCGACATCCTCGATCCCGGGGACGCTCACGGCATCGATCATCTGCTGCTCGGTGAAGGGCAGCCGGTTCGTCGTCGGTTTGCCGGTCGAACTGAAGGGGCCGTTGACCGTCAATTCCAACTGCTCGCCGGTGCGCAAGGTGCGGATCAGCGTGTACTCGGCTCCAGCGCTGTCCTGTTCCATCCAGATCTTCACCGTGGAGCCGTCAGGCAGCGTGGTCGTCGTGGGCGGATCCCAAGGTTTTCCGGCCGCTGCCTTACCGTTCCCGGTGAGTCCGAGATCGGTGTGGTTGGTGGCAGCAGCACCCGGGTGCAGACCATTCTTGCTGGGGCCCGCAATGGCGATTCCAACATCCACGAAATCACCACCGACCATCTGTGGCGTGTCGTTCCCCTTGTAGGGGAAGTGGCCGTCGGGCGTCCACATGGGGTGCAGCGTAACGCCGTTTCCTCCCGCGTCGACCGAGTACACCAGGTCTGCTGGGACCCGGGCCAGAGCCCCGCTGGCCTGCGACCAGTGCGTCACGTCCATATCCATGGCCGCCATAATCTGCTTCGCCAGCGGGCAGATCTGAAGGGTGACCTCCTTATCCGCCTTTGCGGGCGCCACGCCAACCGTGGCGACGAACTTCGCGAGATCCGCCTCGCACCCCGAGTCCGGTGTCGAAGCCGCCGCGACCGCCGCCGGATGCGTGCCCGGACCACCCGGCGTCGCGACAGCCGACCCACCGGACGTGATCGCAGTCAGCGGCAGCATCACAGCAGTGACCGCAAGCACACCGACGGCGCCGCCGGCCACGGCGCCAAGACGGCGAGTCCGCGCATAGCGGCGCCCCCCGGCCACCAGGTCATCGACGGTGAAGCCAAGCGGCGGCCCCTCCCACTCTGCAACGCGAGCGAAGACGTCGTGCGCGTTCTGTTCCATCTGGCCTTCCTTCCTCACTAGTCCGCAGACAGCTGGCGGACGCCTTCCAGCGCCACGCGCAGCGCGGCCAGGCCGCGCGCCGTCTGCGATTTCACGGTGCCCTCGGAGCAGCCGAGAACGTGCGCGGCCTGTTCGACCGACTGGTCCTCCCAGAATCGAAGGACCAAGGTGGCACGCTGCCGAGCCGGGATCCGGGCCAGCGCCGCGAGCATCTCGTCCCGAGTCTCGACCCCGACCCCGACCTCGGACTCGACTGCGGCGACGTCGTCTGGGAATGTCCCGAACGGCCGCTCCCGCAGCCACCCGCGCCGCCGCTCATCTATCAGCGCGCGGACGAGCACCTTCCGCACGTACGCGTCCCGGTTGTCGAGCCGCTGCACCTTCCGCCACGAGCGGTAGAGCTTGAGAAGTGTGGTCTGTACGAGATCCTCAGCTTGGTGCCAGTCTCCGCACATCAGGTATGCAGTCCGCCGCAGCGCATGGGAACGGTCCGTAGCGTATTGCCGGAACTCCGACTCATCTTCATGTCGCATCACCTGCCTCCTCTTCTGGGTTCGGCCTAAGACGGACTGGAGGTCAAAAGGGTTGCACGAGGCGGAAGGAAGTTCGGAAAGAGCCAGCCATTCGAGACCTTCGCGATCTTGACAGTCGTGACAGGTAACGCTCTATCGAGCGTTTTGCAGTGTGAACCTTCATCTCGAATTCGCTGGTGGCGGCTGGTTCGGTGGTGGTTTGCCATGAGTAGGCTGTCGAACGGTTGTGGTCGTCGGGGACGATCGGCCGTCACCTGGTGACTTGCAGTCGGATCAGGACCGGCAGCGCGCGCAGCAAGGCGGTGGCGTGCTTGGCGTTCATCCGGACCTTGGCCAGGATGCGCCAGGCCTTCAGGTTGGCGAAGCCGTGCTCGTTGGCGGCACGTTCGCGCCTGACGCCCAGACCGACGAAGCCCAGGTCGCCGATCGCGCCGAGGCTCGCCTCGCGCAGCTTCGCGGTGATGTCGTTGTGCCTGGCGACGGTGATGTTCGGGGAGCCCCCGGCCTTGGCCGCAGAAATCCACCCCAGATTGCCCTTGCCGTCGGTGATCGCCAAGAACAGCAGGCCGTGGACCTTGTGCCTGCCGGAGTAGTTCTTCCGATGCTGTACACCCGTCCGTCTTCGCGTCCGTACCAACGTGCCGTCGATCAGCACGGCCTCGCCACCGGGTCGGGCGATTCTCCGCAGAGCCCGCTCCAGGCGACGGGGCGCGGGCCGCAAGGAGCTCGATCACCTCCAATAGCCAACGCCGGATCGTGGACGCCGAGACCTTGCTACCGCCGAACAAGTCCGCCAGTCGCCGGTCCTGGCGCAGCATCGCCAGCGCAATGACCGCCTGCCGGCCCGCGTCCACCTGGAGCCAGCGCGTTCCCATCGCCTTGCTGCGGGCCCGGATCACACCGGCGACGAATGTGACGACACGCGCCGACATCGGGAGTCGGACCTGGTAGACAACGGAGCCAGCGTCCCCAGCGGACTCAGGGTTCTTGTTCACACACGGCCCAACCCGCCCAGGGCGCTTCGGGTTGCGCACCAGGTGACGGACGATCAACCCCAACGATCACGACCGTTCAACAGCCCACCCATGGCAAACCACCGCCAAACCAGCCCCACCCACCAACGGATCCAGAACGAAAACCTCTCATTGAGACTCGTTCGGCCTGCAGCCACCTCGTCCCCGCCGACCAGCGGTTTCGCGCCCCCTGAGTCGCCACCAGATGCCAACGCGGATGCCTCACCACGCACGTCAGCGGAGGCCGCTGCCAGCCCAGCTCAACACCTCGCTGCCGCGACCAAGTTCGACGAGCCGTACGACATAGCGATGACATTGGTTTGGCAGAGGGGTCGTGCATAGTTGCGCTCCGCCGCTGATGACAGCCTCGGTGGTCAGGGCAGGGAGGGAAATCGATGCGCGTTACACGATTGCGTACCGGTGTGGCGATCGCCGTCGCTGGGCTCATCGCCGTGCTCACACCGGTCGGTGCTTCGGCCGCGCCGTCGGCGCCCCGCCCCGGGCCTGTTGTCGGCACGAATGCGACGTTGACGCCCGAGGCCGTTGCGAAAGCAACGGGGAAGCGGGTGCTGGTGTCGTCGTTGACGACGCCGAACAGCGAGACGTATGCGAATCCTGACGGTACCAGGACGTTTGAGGAGCATGTGCTGCCGGTGAGGCAGCGTACTGCTTCGGGGTGGGCGCCGATGAGTGCGGCGGCGTCGGCGCAAGCGGCGAAGGCAACCGCGGCGCCCCAGGTCGTGACTCCTCAGGTCCAGACACCTCCGGGGCAGACAGCGTGGGCCGAGGTGTATGCAGGTAACTTCGCGAACGGCACGTACTGGGGCGGTGACAACACCCCATGCCCAGGCGCTTCGCCCACCGGACTGTGTGCGAAGGTTGGCTTTTCGTATGACTTCGCGGTGACGGTGCGTTCGTTCTTCCAGTTCGGGTTGGGTGCTCTGGCGGGTAAGCATATTCAGTCCGCCGCGGCGAGCTTCACTGAGGTTTATGCGCCGAGCTGCGATGCGCGGCAGGTCTTCGTTTCGGAGACCGGCCCGATCAGCAATGCCCCAGGTAATGCCACGACGTGGAATCACGAGCCGAACTGGGTGCGGTCGCTCGGGTCGGCGAATGTGGTGTTCGGAGACACCAAATGCGCGGCGCCGGCGAACGCGCCGGGGGTCATCGGTGTCGATGCTGGATTGGCTGTGACCGACGGGCTGGCCAACGGTTCGAACGATGCAACCTTTATGCTCAACGCGGTTGAGACTGACCACGTTGCGTGGCGGATGTTCGCGATCAATCCGACGCTGGTCGTGACGTACGATTCTTACCCCGATGTGCCGGTGGGTTTGTTGCAGGGGTTCACAAACTCGCCTGGGCAGCTTGGATGCGGTACTGCGGCTAATCCGCCGTATATCGGTACTGCTGCACCGTCGCTGCATGCGACGGTGACCGACGCGGACGGCGGGTTGGTGGCCGCGCATTTCCAGTGGTTTGTGTCAGGCCCCTACAACCTGGTGGGTGAGGCGACGACGCCGATGGCTGGTTCCGGGGCGCCGTTCAGTGTGAATGTGCCGCCGGGGGCGTTCGCGGATGGTAGTGCGATGGCTTGGCGGGTGGAGGGTACTAACGGTATTTCCACAAGTGTCTGGTCTCCGTGGTGTTACGTGACGGTGGATCTGACGCCGCCGGGTGTCGCGCCGACGGTGACCTCGTCGGTGTATCCGGAGGCGAAACCGGGCTTGCCCGGGGCGTTCGGGGGTGGTGTCGGGCAGACCGGGGCGTTCATGGTCACCGCCAATGGTGTGCCGGACGTGGCGGGTTTCCGGTATTGCGAGGCAGCCGGCCAGTGCACGCCGACGACGTTCGTCGCGGCCGACCAGCTGGGTGGTGGCGCGACGTTGAACGTCTCGCCGGTCGCATATGGACCGAACAACCTCTATGTACAGAGCGTGGACCGGGCCGGCAATCTCGGGCCGATGTATCACACGGACAGCGGTTCTGCGCAGCCGGTTGAGGGCTATCACTTCCTGGCCGCTCACGGCTCGCCCGCGGTCGGGGTCTGGCACATGGACAACTTCGGCACGGTGTCGGCGGTCACGGATACCTCGGGGAACCACCACGACGGCACCGTCGCGACCGTTCCGTCGTCGGCCTATTGGACCGGGGGGCGGATCGGGGAGGCGCTGCAGCTCGATGGCACCGCCGGCTCGGCAGCTACTAGCGGCCCGGTGTTGGATACCAGTCAGTCGTTTTCGGTGGCGGCGTGGGTGAGGTTGGATCGCGCGGACGGTGCCTGGCATACCGTGGTCAGCCAGGATGGCAGTCAGGCCAGCGGGTTCTATCTGCAATACGCCGCCGGGGGGATCAATAATTGGGCGTTCGCGATGACGCAGTCCGATATCCCGTCCGCGGTCGCTGATCGTGCTGTGGCGACCGGGCCGGTGCAGGCCGGAGTGTGGACCCATCTGGTGGGTGAATATGATGCTGGCGCGGGCCTGTTGAAGATCTATGTCAACGGTCATCTGGCCGGTACTGCGCCGCATACTGGCGCCTGGGACGCCGGTGGGGCGTTGCAGATCGGGCGGGCCGAGTTCAATGGCGCGGCGACCGATTTCTGGCCGGGTGCGATCGATGAGGTCCGGGCTTATCAGCGGGTGCTGCCGGATAACGCCGCCGCGACCGACGGCGAAGACAATGTGCATGACCTGGCCACGGGAAACACGGTGCAGCAGGCGTTTCTTCCGTTGAGCGACGGTTCCGGCACGGCCGCGGCGGACCGATCCGGCAACTATGACAATGGGACTCTTGCCGGCGGTGCAACCTGGGTGACAGGCCATGCCGAGCCGCACGCCGTGCACTTCGATGAGGCAAGCGGGCAGATCGCCACGACCTCGCCGGCCGTCCGCACTGACAGCAGCTTCACGGTCAGCGCCGAGGTCAAGCTCGACACCGTCGATGGCAACGTCCAGACCATCGCCAGCGAGGACGGCCAGCACACCAGTGTCTTCGCGTTGCAGGTCTGCCCGAACCGGGCGAACCCGACGGACCCGAGCATGGCGAGGTGGTGCTTCTCGCTGGCGCCGTCCGATGTCGCCAACCCGGTGTGGCAGGTCGTGGATTCGGCGCAGGTGCCTCAGACGGGTACCTGGACGCAGGTCGCCGGTGTCTACGATGCTGCGGCTCAGAGCGTGAGCATCTACGTCGATGGTGCGCTGGATGGCACCCAGGGGGTCAGCCCGCCGGTGAACACGGTCGGGAATCTGGTGATCGGCCGGGCCAAGCAGAACGACGCGAGCGTGGCCTACCTAGGCGGCTCCGTCGATGACGTCCACGCCTACACCGGCGTGCTCACCGGGGACCAGATCTCCGCGGAGTATCAGCAGGAACTCGCCCATCAGGTGTCGACGCCGGTCGATAACTATCCCGGGCAGCTGACGTCCTGGTACCAGGCTGGGCGTGGACATTTCGTGACCACGGGCCCGGTGCCGAGCGGATACTACGTGGAGGGCCCGCTGGGTTTGTTGGCACCGGCCGGTGCGACGAATACGAGCACGCTCTACTCGTGCGAAAACACCTTCGGCCAGTTCGTCTCGCTGGACGCCAACTGCGAGAACAACCCGTCGACGTCAACGGCTAACAAGCAGTTGTCCGTGATCGGCTCCATCTACAACTCTCCGCCTGTCGGGGTTCCCTCCCAAGCGATCTACCGGTGCGCGGTTACCGGCGGCGACCATTTCGTCTCGTCGGATCCTAAGTGTTACAGCTCCCCGAATATCACGCCCGAGTCTCTGCTGGGTTATGTGCGGGCGTACTCCTTCCTGAACCGTTATGCGCGGACGGACGTGCCGCAGGACCATGCGGCGGCCAGCAGCACGCTGCTGGTTTCCCCCGGTGCGGCGTTCGTGTACTCCCTGGCCGGCTATCACTTTGAGTCGTCGCTGGGTCTGCTTGGCCAGGCTGGCGGTGACATCCCGGTTTATACCTGCGTCAACGGCAGCGATGAGTTCCTGGCGACGAAGAGCGACTGCGGGGGCGGTGGCGTCCAGGCGGTCGCGTGGATCGGGAACCTGTGGTCCACGCCGCCTGCGGCTACCGCCACCGCGCGGCTGTTCGACTGCAAGGTGACCTCGACCGGTGAGCGTTTCGATTCCGACCTGGCGAACTGTGAAGGCCAGACCGTTGTCGGCCCACTGGGCTATCTGATCACGAAGCTGTAACCCATAGCTCCTCCCGCGCGGTCACTCAGCCCCCCCAGGCCGCGCGGGAGGCCCCTTCGTAACCACCTTTGCCGTTCCCACGGAGGAATCTCGTGCCCGCTCAACGCAGAACCCCTGCAAAGACCACTAGGAGAACCATCGCTGCCGCGGGCGTTTTGGCCATCGCCGCGGCGCTGTCTTCGGTGTTGCCCATAGCTGGTGTGTCGTCTGCGTCGGCGGTGGCGTTCAAGCCGCATCCGCCGCAGGTGGAGCCGGCGGTGGCGGGCAGCGCTGTGGCGGTGTTGCCGCGGCAGCCTGATCAGGCTTGGATCAATGCGGGTCATGGTGTGGGGGCGGGTGTGCCGGCCGCGGCGTGGCCGGCTGCCGGGGCGGTGGATATCTCGCCGGGCGCCAGTTCCGCGGCCGTGGCGGTGCCGGCTGGTGGGCTGCCGGTGTCGGTGGCGGCGCCGGCGGTGGGGCAGACGGCCGTGTCGTCGGCGGCGGTTCCATCGCGGGTGCATGTCGAGGTGCTCGATCACGCGAGCGCTGTCCGTGCTGGCGTGGATGGTGTGGTGGTACGGGTCCATCGCAGCGACGGGGGGTCCGGGGCGGGACCGGTGGCGTTGACGGTGGATTATTCGGGGTTCCGCAATGCTTTCGGCGGCGGATGGGCCGATCGTTTGCATCTGGTGGAGTTGTCGGCGTGTGCCTTGAGCACGCCGGCGGCGACGGGGTGCGGGCCGGGTGTGGCGATCCCGACGACGAATGACACAGCGGCTGGGCGGTTGAGTGCTTTGGTGTCGGCGGGGCCGGTCGACGCGGTGTTAGCGGTGACTGCGGGGGCTGGGGGCTCCGGTACCTCCGGTGGTAGCGCGGCGGGGAATTATGCGGCTTCGACGTTGTCGCCTGACGGTTCGTGGCAGGCGGGTTCGTCGAGTGGTGATTTCACGTATTCGTATCCAATGCGGGTGCCGCCGGTGCCGGGAGGTCTGGAGCCGTCGGTGACCGCTTCGTACGATTCCGGTGCGGTCGACGGGAGGACGGTTTCGACGAACAACCAGCCGTCGTGGCTGGGGGAGGGGTGGTCGCTGGGCGCGGGGTCGATATCTCGGGAGTATTCGTCGTGTTCGGATGCCGGTGCCGGCCGTCCGGCCACGGGCGATCTGTGTTGGCTGACGGACAACGTGGCGTTGAGCCTTGGCGGTAAGACCACTGAGCTGATCTGGGATGCGGCATCTCAGTCCTGGCATCCGCGTAGCGATGACGGTTCTCGGGTGGAGCATCTGACCGGCGCGGCGAACGGTGTCGCCAACGGGGAGTACTGGAAGGTCACTACCACCGACGGGACGCAGTACTACTTCGGTCGCGGTCAGGGCGGTCCGGGTGCGCCGGCTACACAGTCGGCGTGGACCGTGCCGGTGTTCGGTTGGGGCCCGAGTGAGAACTGCCCGGGTGGTGCGTCGTGGTGCATGCGTGCCTGGCAGTGGAATTTGGACTACGTGGTGGACCGGCACGGCGATTCGATGACGTATTACTACGCGCCGGAGACCAATGCCTACGGAATGAACATGGGCGCGCAGACAGTCGGCTATACCCGCGGCGGGACGTTGGCCCGTATCGAGTACGGCACCCGCGCGGGCCAGGAGTACGCCAATGGGGCGTCGCAGGCCTCGGCGATGGCGGTGTTCAACACCTGTGACCGCGACAGTGTCAAGACGGCGACGGGCTGTGACACTGCTGCGCTGTCCTCCGGGAACGCCGCGGCGTTCCCTGACACGCCGACCGATCAGAACTGTTCGGCGGCCTGTACTACGAAGGTGTCGCCGACATTCTGGTCGACCCAGCGGCTCAATTCGGTGACCACTGTGGTCAAGGGTTCCTCCAGCACGGCTTGCAAGCCGCCGCCTGGGTACGGGTGTGTGGACTCCTGGTCGCTTGACCAAGGGTATCTGGACCCTGGTGACACCACGCCGGCGTCGTTGTGGCTGCATGGGATCACGCATACCGGTCTGGTGGGCGGTAGTGCCGTGCTGCCGGAGGTGACGTTCGTCGGCAGCGCGCTGCCCAACCGGCTGGGTACCGCCGGCGACGGGTATCTGCCGTTGAACAAGTACCGGATCAGCACGATCTACAACGAATCCGGGGGCATGACCTCGGTGGCTTATGACCCGGTCGATTGTGTCCCGGGGTCGCCCCCGGTGCCGCAGGCCAATACGCAGATGTGTTTTCCGGTGTTTTGGCAGCCGGCGATAGGTGCGGCGCGTACGGACTATTTCGCGAAGTACCGGGTGCACACGGTGACCAACACCGATCTGGTCGCCAAAGGCCCGGCGGAGCTTTACACGTACAACTATCTGGGTGGCGGGGCGTGGGCCTTCAACGATGATCCGGTCGTGCCGGTAGCGCGTCGGACGTGGGACCAGTGGCGCGGGTATGAGCAGGTGCAGACGGTGCACGGTGATCCGGCCGACCCCACCGTCGTGCAGTCGGCGACCTTGTCGCACTACTTCCGGGGGATGAACGGCGATCATCTCCCGTCAGGCGGTACCCGTTCGGTGTCGATCACCGATTCGCAGGGCACGTCGTTGGCGGACAATGTTCAGGATGCCGGGTTCCTGCGTGAGCAGATCACCTATGACGGCGCCGGCGGTGCGGTACTGACCGACGAGGTCAAGACGCCGGCTCAGTACGGTCCGAGCGCGACCAACGGCACGCATCAGGCGTGGCTGGTCGCAGTCGGCAAGGACGTGACCACCACGACGCTGTCCTCGGGCGGGCCGCGCGTCACCGAGACCGACACCACCTATGACGCGCAGGGCAACCCGATCCAGGTCAACGATCTCGGCGATACGTCGGTCGCGGCCCAGCACAAGTGCACCACTACCAGCTATGCGCGTAACAACGCGACCTGGGTGCTGGACCTGTCTGCCGAGACCACGACAGTCGGCGTGGCGTGCGGGACGACGCCGACGCTGCCCGCGCAGGCGATCTCGGATGTGCGCACCTCCTACGACGGCGGCACCCCGGGTGCCGCTCCGGCAGCCGGGGACGCGACCAGGGTGGAGAAAGTCACCGGCTACACCGGTTCCACGCCGGTCTACACCACGCAGGGCACTGCCACGTTCGACCAGTACGGCAGGACCCTGACCTCCTTCGACGCGATGACCCCGGCTCGTGAGACGACCACCGCCTACACGCCGCCGACCGGGATGCCCGGCACGGTTGCGGTGACCGACCCGGCCGGGTTCACCACCACCACAACGATGGATTCGGACTGGAATCTGCCCACGGCCACGGTGGCCGCGAACGCACGGGAGACCGACCTGACCTACGACCCGCTGGGCCGGGTGACCGCGGTGTGGAAACCAGGCCAGTCCAAAACCGGCGGGGACGGGGCCACGGTTGCCTACGCCTACGGCGTGTCCAACGGCGCACCGAACTGGGTGAGCACCGCCACCCTCGAACCGAACGGCAACTACTCGAAGTCCTACGCTCTGTTCGACGGGTTCCTGCGTCCCCGACAGACCCAGTCGCCGGCGTTGGACGGGACCGGGCATCGGGTGTTGACCGACACCTTCTACAACTCCCAGGGTCTGGTCGCCAAGACCAACGCGCCGCATGTGGATCCGGCGGCGCCGGGTACTGCCTTGTCGATCGTCGACGACAATCTGATCCCCAACCAGACCCGGACCGTCTATGACGGTGCTGAGCGCCCCACCACGCAGACGTTCTACAGCAGTGTCGCCGGCCAGGCCGTCAAGCAGTGGAGCACGATGACCGTCTACGGCGGTGACCACACCGACGTGACCCCGCCAGCCGGCGGCACCGCGTCCACCACTTACACAGACGCCCGCGGCAACACTACCGACGTGCGCCGCTACACCGGCGGCACACCTGCCGGGGCGTATCAGGACACGACCTATACCTACACCCCGGCCGGGCAGCTGGCGACGGTCAAGGACAACAGCGGCAACGTGTGGACGTACGGCTACGACTTGTCCGGCAACCGCACGAGCGTGAAAGACCCGGACACCGGGACCTCCACGGCTACCTTCGATGCCGATAACGAGCAGGTCACCTCCACCGACGCCCGGGGCATCACGCTGACCAACGCCTACGACGTGCTGGGCCGCAAGACAGCCGAGTACAACACCACCGGAAATGCGGCCCCCTCCGGCGCGAACCAGTTGGCTGGCTGGACCTATGACACGCTGACCGGCGCGGGCGGCAACGTCCTCTACACCTCCAACGGCGACCTCACCTCATCGACACGGTATGCGAACGGTGCCTCCGACAGCACACAGACGTACACCTCCACCATCGACGGGTACGACACCGCCGGCCGGCCGACCGGCAGCACCGTGACCATCCCGTCCTCGCAGGGGGCGCTGGCCGGCAGCTATTCGAGCACCGCGACCTACAAGGTCGACGGCAGCATCTCCTCGGTCGCCGAGCCAGCCCTGGGCGACGTGCCAGCCGAGACAGTCAACTACGGCTATGACAACCTGGGCAACGCGATCACCGTCGGCGGCGCCGCGGCCATCGTGCACGCCACGACCTACACCGCGTTCGGTGAACCGACCCAGTACAACTTCGGCCCGATCGGCGGCAGCAACGCCTGGCAGACCCTGTACTACGACGAGCCGACCCGCAGGCCCTCAGCCAACGTCGTGGAACGCAACATCGGGACCTCGCAGGTCGACTACAACAACTACACCTACGACCCGGCCGGCAACCTGACCTCCGTCACCGAGATCACCCCCGGGACCGTGGCCCCGGTCACCAGCACCCAGTGCTTCAGCTACGACGGCCTGGACCAGCTGAGCCAGGCCTGGACCGACACCGGCGGAGCAGTCGGCACCCCGGCCCCGTCCACCGGGCAGTGCAAGAACACGACACCGGCCGCAGCGAACATCGGCGGCCCGGCGCCGTACTGGCAGAGCTACGGCTACGACATGATCGGCAACCGGCTCAACTCCACCAGCCACGGCCTGAACGGCGCCGCCGACACCACCAGCACCTACACCTTCAACAAAAGCGGGCAGGCCCAACCGCACACCCCGCAGACCGCCACCACCACCGGCCCCGCCGGCACCTCAACAGCGGCCTACACCTACAACCCCGGCGGCGACACCACCGCCCGGCCGGCCCCCGACGGCACCGCCCAGACCCTCACTTGGGACAGCGAAGACCACCTGGCGTCCATCGCTACCGACGGCAAGACCACCAGCTACCTGTACGACCCCAGCGGGGCACTGCTGATCTCCCACGACCCCACCGGGTCGACGCTGTATCTGCCCGGCGGTGAGATCCACGCCGACACCACCGGCCTCGCGACCGGTACCCGCTTCTACACCCAGGGCGGCACGACCGTCGCGGTCGGCACCTCGGCAGGTATCAGCTACCAGTTCGCCGACCCGCACGGAACCAGCACCCTGAGCATGGACGCGGCCAGCCTGACCGTGACCCAGCGACTGTTCGACCCGTTCGGCAACGTGCGCCAGGCGCCGCAGTCCGCGTGGCCGGACACCCGTGGCTTCGTCAACGGCACCGTTGATGCCACTGACGGGCTGACCCTCCTGGGCGCCCGCGCCTACGACCCGGCCACTGGACGATTCATCAGTCCCGACCCACTGCTCAACCCCACCGACCCCACCCACCTGAACGCCTACGCCTACGCTGACGAAAACCCCACCACGTTCTCCGACCCCAACGGGCTGATGACCGTCGGCATGGGCTGCCCGGACCGCGACTGCCAGGGTACCGGCAACCTCGCACCCAACACCGTCTACCACCCCCAGCCCAGACTCGGGAACGGCAACCGCCACCAATGCCCCGACGGCAGCTGCGAGCCCCTCTACAACCTCGCACCCAACCTCACACACCACCCGGCGGTCCACCACGCCAATCCAGCCGCAGGCGGCGGACAATCCTGCCACGGTCTCGGCTACATGGCATTGGACGCGTGCGAGCAGGCCAACCAAGCAGCTGACCCGATCTCCCCGGTCGTCACGGGCATTTACAACAACAGCGAAAAGATCGACGAAGGTGCGGCGGCATGTGTTGATGTACCCGTCATCGGGTTCGGCTGTGCGATCGGCGCCATCCTCTTGCTCCCGGTCGTCTTCGCGCACGCTCACACCGGCGATGTAGGAACCTCGTGCAGCTTCACAGGCGGCACGCCAGTGTTGATGGCTGACGGCAGCTCCAAGCCAATCGGCGCAATCAAGGTCGGCGACAAGATCGAAAACGCCGTGCCTGGAGATCCTTCGACTGGCACGCACACAGTGACTGCTATCCACGTCACCACCGATACCGACCTCGTCGACCTCACCATCAACACTCCTGCCGGCCCGAAGGTCATCCAAACCACCGGCAATCACCCGTTCTACGACACCACCACCGGTGCGTGGACCGACGCGGCCAGCCTCAAGGTCGGCGACAAGCTCGACACGCCTGGTGAAGGCCGTGCTGAAGTCTTGGCGACACACCGGTACACGAGTACTAAGCGGATGTACAACCTCACCATCGACAGTATCCACACCTACTATGTGGAAGCAGGCACTTCACCCGTCCTCGTCCACAACACCTGCGGAGCATGGTCAGTTCCGGAGGCCGCGAAGAACAAGGTGCCCAGCGGATGGGGCGACGGCGGACCGAACAAGAAGAACGCGGGATGGCGCTGGACGGACCCCGCGAATCAGGGTAACGGTGTGAGAATCGATCAAGGCGATCCGAACAGCCCATTCCCGTCGCAGCAGGTTGATCATGTCATTGTTCGATCTAGCGGCAGGGTTTTGGGAAGAGATGGACAGCCGATTTCCGGTTCTATTCAAAATGATCCGATAAGTGCCCATATCCCCTTGCAGGAATGGCTGGGATGGTCTAGTTGGAATTCGCCATGAGCGGCATCCAATATCCGGAGATGCGGGCTGAGCTGGCCAGAAACCTGAGTCACTTGGCGGATAGGAGCTATCAAGAGCGCGTTTGGGTGGCTAGAGAGTTTCCGTCAGACAACTACTATGATGATTTCTCGGAGACATATGAGATCCTGGAAGATCTGGGGGTGCTTGAAAAGCCTGAGGCTTGTGTTGGCGTCACTCTCAAGTCTGACGCGGAAGTGTATGCCCTTGCCGGTCTTGCCTTGGCGTTCGTGCGGCTCTTTGGGCGATACGGCTACAAGCTCTCGGATTCCGAATATCTGGCAAAGCCCGAATGGGATGACGTTGTGGCGGCTGCGACAATTGCCTTTGTAGCGGTTACGGAGTCGAATCCATGACGGTCGCGCTTGGCGGGACCTAGTAACCGCTCTGTTTTTGCGGACGCGCTCACCAGGCTGACTGCTGAGTGAAGTGGATCGCCGCAGCTAACTCTTGCGGCGCTATCATGCGCCGATGTTCGGGGGTTTGCCGTCAGAGAGTCCTAATAACGCACTACGAGGCGATGTAGCTGCCGGCAAGCCACATCACGACGGCGATCCACGTCGCAGACACCGACAGAGATTTCGTCAGTCAGGACTCTGATGCCAATTGCCGCGCTCCATTGCAGGGCGTGGCAATTGGTGCGTCATGTCGGTCGAATTGCTTGGTCTCTAGTTATTTATTGATCTCTAGTTGTTCGTCGGAGAGGGTCATGGAGCGTCGTTTCTGGGTAGTACGCTGGCTCGGCGCAATTATCGTTGTAGGCGTAGTGGCGGGCGGCTATATTGTCGTGACAAGCCCGAGTTCTTTACACGGTCAGCAGAGCCTGCTGCCCAAGCCTGCAGCAGTCACAACGTTGCCTAAGGCCTTCAGCCAAGTCAGCCCAAGTCCTTCGCCGCAGCGCAGCAAGGTCTCGCCAACCGTTCCAACGACTAGCGTCGGGGCGACCCCGTCCCCGTCCCCGTCCCCGTCGCCGAGCCGGTCGACGGGCGCGCGCTCGTGGCCGACTGAAGCTGACACAGGGGCCTCAGGGGCATTGACTCCGGTCCAGGGCGACGTGGTGCTCGATTCGCCCAACACGACGTACTCCAACAAGCGAGTTCACGGGACTGTAGCCGTCACTGCCTGCGGGGTCACGGTCCGAAACGTCGAAATCGATGCCGGAGGTCCGCCCACCGACGATGTCTTCGCGCTATGGCTCAAGCAGCCGGCGACCTGCGCCGCGACGGTCGATCACGTGACGATCATGGCGACCCCGCGACCCGACGACTACATGACCACCGGCATTCGGGTCGGGTATGGCGGACAGATGACCGTGACCTCATCCAAGATCGTCGGTCCGCAGCTCGGCATCCTGGGTATGGGATCGGGCCTTGTGCAGGACAACTACATACTGCTCGGCGCGACCCAGCGCGGCGATCACGATGACGGTTTCCAAAGCGATGGCGCGAGTGGGATCACCATCCGGCACAACACGATCCTCAATCCCAACGCGCAGACCTCGGCTGTGGCCCTGTACACCGAGTACGGACCGAACAGCAACATCCTGGTCGTGGACAACCTGCTGGCCGGCGGGGGATATGCCTGCTATTGCGGCGACGGCAAGACTGACAACGCCGGACATCCGGCCCGCGCGTCCAACGTCAGCGTCGTCGACAACGTCTTCTGGCAGAAGTACTTTCCAAGCGCCGGTTACTACGGCGATGCCCGCGCCTACAATCCTGCAGGCGGCGGCAAATGGGAAAACAATCTCTACATGACCGCCGTCGGTAGCATCACTGCACGCCAGGTGCCTCCTGCGGGCATCGATCAGTAGACGGCCAGCCGCAACGGCCGATTGCCCGCGCTCTGCCTTCGGACAAGCTGATTCGATGACGAGGCGCAGTGCGATGTCTTGGCTCGCGTGGGCGCGGCGTGCGCCAGAAGTCTGTGCTGGCGCCAGGTGCGTTCTTATGCTGGCTCTGCCGCAAGGGGGATTGAGCGACGGGCAGCTGTAATGAAGGCTGGGCCTCTCTTCTGAGTACGAGGCTGCGGCGTACCGCGCGCTCATGTCGAGCATGGCGGACTGCGACGCAGTCTTGCTCGCGGCTGACGCGGTGTACGCATTCGACGCGTGCATCGACGTCGCGAGGCCGTTCGCGTTCGTTGCCGCCCGGCGCTGGTATCGGTCGGATGCCAGCGCCGGAAGCGCTGTTGCCGCGAGCGCCATGCGGACGGCGTCTCCTGCATCGCCAGCCGTCTGGTGTCCAGCGACACGTATCCGGTCGCCGACGTCGTAGACACCTCGCCGGCGCGGCTGACGTCCTACCGATTCGCCTCGGCTGTTTCACAGTTCCCTGCCGCGGATATGGCAGGGAACTGACACTGTATTGGCAGGTGCTTTTGGTTGGCTTGTCGGGCAATCCCCAATCGTCCACTGTAAGGGGTTTCTTCATGCCTTCGGCTATGCCGAGTACGCGTCAACGGCGCAGACACAAAGCCCTCTCGTCGCTCATCGCAGTGACCATCGCATCGGCGGTATCGGTTTCGGTGTCCACCGTCGAAATCGCACCGCCCGCACTGGCGAGTGCCACGACACCGGCGACCGATACACCGGTAATCGTGCTGTTCAAGGACCAGCCGGCTTCCGTGTCGCAGCACGATGTCCGGGCTGCCATGCGCACCCGGGCCATTGACGCCATCCAGGCCCCGGTCCTTCGCGAGCTGTCCCAAGTCCACGCGCAGCATCTGCGTCCGTTCCATGTTCTGAACGCTGTCGCCGCAACGGTTACCAAGGCCGAGGCGGCGCGGCTGACTGCCAACCCGGCCGTGCAAGCCGTGATCCCGGATATTCCGATCGCTGCGCCCCCTGCGGCCAGTCTGCAGCAGGCTGACAGCGTGGCGAAGGCCAACAAGCCGGCACTGGCGACTGCGGGAGCATTGCCGCCGGGAGTCTGTTCGGCTGACGGGAAACCCATGTTGGAGCCGGAGGCGTTGGCCGACACCCACACGAACTCCGACGACCCCGCTGCTGCCACGGCTCGCTCGTTGGGACTCACCGGCGCGGGCGTCAAGGTCGGTTACATTGCCGACGGCATCGACGTCAACAACCCGGATTTCATCCGCTCTGACGGAAGCCACGTGATCGCGGCGTACCGTGATTTCAGCGGCGAGGGGCTCAACGCTCCGACCTTCGGTGCTGAATCCTTCCTCGACGCGAGTGCCATCGCCGCGCAGGGCAGCGTTGTACACAACGTGCAGAACTTCGGGTCGCCGGCCCTTCCGGCCCCGTGCAACATCCGGATCGAGGGCATGTCACCCGGAGCCCAGTTGTATGCCTACAAGACGGCTGGACTCAACACGCACCTAACCGCGGCCGACTCAGTGGAGGCCATCGACTACGCGGTCAACGTCGATCACGTCGACGTTCTCAACGAGTCGCTGGTGGTGAATCCGGTGCCGGACAGCGGCGCGATGGATCTGTACAACCTGGCGAATGGCGCCGCGGTACAGGCCGGTGTCACCGTCGTCGCGTCGGCCGGGGATACCGGGCCGACGAACACCGAAGCCGTACCTGCCACAAACCCGGCTGTCATCTCGGTGGGCGCGTCGACCACATTCAGGTGGAACATTCAGACCAACTACGCCGGTGGGCGCCAGTTCGCGCCCGGCGGATGGGTCAACGACAACGTCAGCCCGCTATCGGCCGGTGGATTCAACAAGGCCGGCCGGACCATTGACTTGCTGGCACCGGGAGATGAGAGCTTCGCCACGTGTACCGCCAATCCCAACATGTACTTCGCATGCTCCGACTTCCTCGGCAATCCGTCTGATGTAGAGCGCAGTTCCGGGACAAGTGAATCCGCACCATTGGTCGCGGGGGCCGCAGCTCTGGTGATTCAGGCGTATCGGCAGGCACACGGCGGGGCGTCGCCCACTCCTGCTCTCGTCAAGCAGCTCCTGACGAGTACTGCGGACGACCTGACCGCGCCGGCACAGGAACAGGGCAACGGTCTGGTGGACTCGTACAAGGCAGTGCAGGCCGCGCTATCCGTGCATGACGCCAACGGGAACCCGTCGGCGACGGGATCGACCATTCTCCTTGACCAGAACCAACTCAGCGCGACCGCTATCGCGGGCAGCCAACAGCAGTGGAAGGTGAACGTCACGAACAACGGGACCAGCACCCAGACCCTGCGTCTCGCTGGTCGTACGTTCGGGTCGGCGCAGAACGTGCAAACTGGATCGGTATCGCTGAGTGACGCCGCGAGTGCGCATTTTGCCGACTGGAACGGTATCCAGAACAACTTCGGTACAACCACCTTCACGGTGCCCGCCGGCACGCAGCGATTGGTGGGCTCCATCATCTACCAGCCGGCGCCCAACGCAGGTTCCGCCGCTCGAGTCCGGGTGGATCTTATCGATCCCCTGGGAAGGCTTGCCGCCCACTCGCTGCCGCAAGCTCCCAACGGCAACGGTACAGATGAAGTCCGGTTTCCGACGCCTGGCACGTGGACGGCGGTGATCTACAGCCACGTCTCGACCTCTGGGGGCACCGTCGGCACGGTGCCGTTCCAGGCCAGCATGTCGAACACCGCCAGCTTCGGCTCCGTCAGCCCCGCCGTCCTGACCCTGAACCCGGGGCAGAGTGGCACAGTCACTGTGACCGCGCCGACCCCTGCCGAGGCGGGCGACACCAGCGGCTCACTTGTCCTGACCAGCGGGGTGGGTCAGACCGCGGTACCGATCCTGCTGCGCAGCCTGGTCAACCCCGCCACCGGTATCTTTCACGGCGTACTGACCGGCGGCAACGGGTTCTCCTCCAACGTCGGTCAAACCGATACGTATCAATTCGACGTGCCTGCCGGCAAGAACGACCTCTACGCGAATGTCGCACTTGCTGGCGATCCGAATGACTCAGTGATCGCGCTTCTGGTCAATCCCCAGGGACTGACAGCTGCCGTCGGCAGCAATCGGTTGGCCACGACCTACAGCACCGCCAGCCGGTCGGGCAACCTGCAGAATCTTACCCAGACAGACCTCTACGCCCGAGCTCCGCAGGCGGGACGGTGGACTCTGGTCATCAACTTCGCCGGATCGGTGGCCGGTGATGTGTTCGCGGAGGCGTTCACCGGCCAGATCGCGTTCGATAAGGTAAGCGTCGGCACAACGGGCTCCATGAATCTCGGGAAGGTGTCGAAGGCCGCGCCGCCCGTGGGCATCGCTGTTCCCTTCACCAACACCGGCAAAGCCCCCGTCGACGTCTTCCTTGATCCCCGGCTCGACACGACGTCCACGGTGACGCTCACACCGCTTTCCCCAGCCGCGAACCTGCCGCTGCCGCTGACCTTCGACCACTCAGCACCAAGCTGGCTGGTACCCAACGGCACATCGCAGGTCGCCCTGACGGCCCAGTCGACTGTGCCGGCGACGTTTGAGTACGGGCCACAACTGGGTGACCCGACCCTGTTGGCGTCGTCAACGGGAACGACAGCATCCGGTTCGACCTCGGCCAACACGTTGCCGGCGGGCGAGTGGGCTGCATACCCGTCCGAGCTCGGCCCGTACCCGGTCGGCGGCGCACCGACTGGAACGGCCTCGATGGCGATGACCGCCACTCTCCATCCGATCGACCCGGGCGTCGTCCCGACGGCGACGAATCTATGGCAGAGTGCGTTTTCGCCGGGTGGCGCCATGAACCTTGTCACCGTCCAGCCCGGGCAGACGGTCATCCTCTCCGCGGGCATCATGCCCACGGGCACGCCGGGCACCACGGTCAACGGAACCGTCTATGTGGACACGTTGATGGTTGGTAGCTCGGCGGCGCAGGTCGCGTTCTTCTCCGACACGGCAGATACCGAGCCGTCGGCCAACGAGCTCGCAGCCATCCCGTACACCTACCAGATCGGGTGAACCATGTGCGGGGCGCCAGGTCTTCCCCTGGCGCCCCAGCGCATGACTGTCTGGTGCGGGTTGAGCGTACGAACGTCAGACTCCTACACCCGCCAACTTGCGTCGCAGGTGTGTTACCTGTCTCCTATACATGGGTTCTAAAATGCCGAGCTGGTTGATAGACGTCGGGTCTGTTCCACAGTGTGATGTCGCTGCTGGTCGCGACGGCGAGAGTGCGTCCGGAAGGGGAGAAGCCCGCGGCCCGCAGTTCGGAATAGTCGGCGTGGAAGATGTGCCACCAGTTGACTTCGGCAGGGCCCCGGTTCAGGCCGCCGTCAGTGGACAGCAGGATCCGGTGATGCGGCCAGTCGGGGCTGACGACGCTGACCGTCCAGCCGTCGCCGCTTGTGGTGTTGAGTCCGCCGCCGAAGAGCCCTGAGATGCGAATTGAAGTGCCGGCTAGTGGCCCGATGCCCGGGCAGGTCAGTTCGGGATTGTCCGGCGTGCTCCAGTCTGGGTCGCGGTCGCGGTCAAGCTTCTCCCCGGTGGCAGGGTCGAAGAGCCCCCTGCCGTCGGAGGAGATGACCAACAGCAGGTCGCGTCGGGTCTCTGGGTGAGGCGCGAATCCAACTCCGATCAGCCCGCCGATCGAGATCAAGGGATCGGTGACCCTCTCCCACGGTTCGGGTGCGTGCGTGGTCGGGGTTTGGAGGTATTTCTCCCGAAGCTGCCTCTGAAAGTCCGTGAGCATCCTGTTCCTCTCGATCTCTTCAAAGTGCCTGTCGCCTGCCTGGCGGGTTCAACAACCGTGCCGAGGCGTGGAGTAGGTCTGCCGGCGGCGTTGCACCCGTCAAGGCTCCCGCGTCGCTGGCTCCTACATCGAGACCCGGTGACTGGCGTCGCCCTTGCCGACCGCTGACGGAGATTACAGACGTGAATAGCAGGTCGTGCACCGGGCGGCGAGTCGTCGGATGCCCCCATGCTGCGGTGACTCGCGGTGCCGACCCGTGGCCTCACGCTGGAAGGTAGGAGACCGCGGGTCGGCAGACGGCCTCGGAGCGCATCATGGTTCTGGATCGGTACCGGGGTCACAGTAGCCGTGCGCGGATGCCACGTTGCGGGGGACGGGCCCGCCGCCGGAAAAGAAGTCCAGCAGCCGAATGGCCAGCAGGGCGCGGTCCCGGCCGAAGCTGTGGGCGACGACCCGGCGCTGCTCGGCCAGCTCGGTCGGTGAGTATGGATGGGTGGGCTGGGACATGATCGGCCTCCATGAAGGAAGGGACCCGCATTCGGGACGCCATTGCCTCCGTCCATAGGGGCTGTCCGCCTGCGGGAGCAGAGCCAAGTCCTGTACCTGTGATCTGGGTATCGCTGGACTACAATCGGGCGTCGTTATCGTAGCCAAGTCGTCGCGCGGCGCCGGGTCGGTGCAATCGCCGGAGGCGTGTTTAGCGCATGGCACCCTGCTGCCCAATCCGCTGTTGATCGCCATCACCGCACCAACCTGCCGCGCTCGGCCCACAGGTCCGCCGAAGCCTCAGATCAACGCGCGTAGCTGTAGGGCGTCGTCACGCTCAACGCTACGAAGCCGAGTCGCTCCAGGATCGGCCGGCTTTGGTCCGAGGCGTCGACCTGGAGGAACCGGCAGCCCAGCTCGGCCGCGAGTGTGGCTCGGTATGCGACGAGCGCCCGGTAAATGCCCTTGCCGCGCCAGGCCTCGACCGTGCCACCGCCCCACAGGCTGGCGAACTCTGTGCCTTTGTGGACCTCCATCCGCGCGGCGCACACGGGAACGTCGCCTGCCATAGCGAGCCAGGTCCACACCGTCGCCGGGTTGTCGGCGAGACGGTCCAGAACGCGACGGCGGATTCGCTCGCCGCCGTGGCCAAACGCAGCGTCGTGGACTTCGCCAACCAGGTCTGCATCGGCTGCGCTGGTGACTGCGCGGAGGTGGACGCCCTCGGGGAGCGCTGGACGAAGCGTCGCCAGGTCCACGATTTCGGCGACCATCAGTGTCTCGGGGTCCTCGGGTGCGAAGCCGGCGGCGAGGAGGCGGTCAGCCAGATCTGCGGGACGGTCATGTGAATAGTGCTTCCACTCGAGCCCGACGCCGAGCGATGTGAAATACGCGACTTGCTCCGCAATTGCGGCGTCCACAGTCTTCTCGTCCAGCCCGGACCACAGCACGCCGTTCCAGGCGCCATCCGGGGCGGTTTGCCGCACGATGCGGCCGTCCCTGTCCACGCGGGCGTCGGGTCCGTCCGGTGGGGCGTCTAGGCGCATCTGTCGGTCGAACGCTCGGAGAATCTCTTCGTTATCCACAAGCACATCCCACACTGGAGCGGATAAGTCGGCAAGTGCGATTCGGGGTCAGAACGGATGGCGCACCACAAGTCACATTCGTGGGTCGAAGGCGCCGAGTGGAATGGAAGTCTGTCTTCACAAGCGTCGCGATCCGACTCCTGTGGAGTCTCGAACGCGGACCGTCTATGAGCCCACCGCTCCGCAGGTTGCCACCCGTCCCGAGCCCATCACCGAGGTGGTAGCGAAGGAAACCTCAACTGGCGTCGTACTGGTCGTGGAGGGCATACAGCTCGGTCCACTCTTCCGGCGACAGTTCGCGCCCTGAGGCGGTGATCTCCGCGAGCGCTTCGAAGTATGCCTCCCGTGGCGCGCCCGGCGTGAAGAGCACCAACATCGAGGCTGGCTCGGCGGAGTTGTTGCTGAACGCATGGATCCCGCCCGGCGGCACATACAGGTAGTCGCCTGGTGCGGCCTCCCACCACTTCCCGCCGTTGTACAGCGAGACGCTGCCTTCCAGAATGAAAAACGACTCGGAGATCGTCCGGTGGTAGTGCGCGCCGGGAAGGTTCGGTACCGCCGCCATGTCCCAGCGATACAAGCCGAATTGACCGTCGGTGGAGGCCCCGGTAGCAAGGTAGCCGACACGGCTCTTGATCCCGATAGTCAGGTCCGGCGCGGCAGTGGACAGCCTGAAACTCGCGTTGGTGGTGCCGGTTTCGGCGAAGTATCTGGCTGGAGGATATGACAAGATTGTTCACTCCTTGTTGTGGTTCCAGCAGCCGCAATGGGGAGGAGAGATCGACCCAACGCGTCGACCTAGACGTGCTTGGCCTTCTCTGCCTACTACAGCGCTGGGCGTGCCTAATTACGCTACGCATTCGATCTGCCAGAACGGCGTTAACCCGATCTCAAACTGCTGCCGACGGCGACCTGGCAGCGTCCGACATCGCTGACGACACGGGACCTGGCTATCGAGCTGTTGTAGGCGTTGGTTGCCCTGCCTACGACATCGCCCGGGGCGGCGAAGGAACACCGGCCGGCGCTGACGGTGGAGGCTGGGATGGCCGTGCTGCAGGCGATGGTCGAGGCTCACGTCAGTCAGACGCTCGGTCCCAAAGGTGGACGTTCGATGGTGTTTCACGCTCGCGGCACATGTTGTCCGCCTGGTGGTGGGCATGGACCAGCGCAGGTGGACCAGTGCGCACGTCGCAGGGTTCGCGTACTTCGGAGGGGTGCAGAAGCGACTGGTTCCAGACAACCTGAAGACCGGGTTGAGAGCCCGACCCCTATGACCCGAAGCCCATCCGGGTGTATGCAGAGCTTGCGGCGCACTACGGGGCCTGGTGGGCCTGTCGATTGACGAGACCAGGTGGGCAAGGCAAGAGCGCCTTCAGGTGAATTGCCCATAGGATCTCGATGACGCCCGGGCACAGCAAACCGCAAGCTGACGGGGCTGTGCTCCTCGTCAAGAGCGGTGTGGAGCGATGACACGCCCAGCCGGAAGCAGCTCGCCCGTGTCCTCAAAGGTGATGACGCCATTACAGAGCAGACTCCATCCTTGCTCCGGATGGCCTGCCACGATGCGCGCCGCTTCACGATCAGGGGCGTCATGCGACGGGCAACGCGGTATGTGGGGGCACACGCGCTGTGCAGCGGTCGGCGTTCTCGATTCCGGAATGTGGGTGGCGGCGTTCATGGCTCGATTCCTCATATTTTGGATGCGTCTGTGCTTCCACTCGCCACCATAGATCTGCCTGGTTTCAGTACAACGCCACCAGGCTGTCACGACAGTGTCGGCAAGATCCCTCCAGGTCCGATGCCGTACGGTATGGCCTGATCGTCGACTCATGGGAGTAGTTCGCGGTCAACGATTCGGGATCGCATCAAAGCCGATGTCTTCTTGCGCTCCCTGGCTGTCAGATGCTGCGTAGCGCGTCGGCCGGGGCGGTGGGGGCCGCGGCGAGCGATGGGTATAGTCCGCCGATTGCCAGAGCTGCGCCAAAGCCGGCCCGCAGCGCAGCCTCCAGGAGCGTGAACGGTTCGTGTTGCGCGATGCTGGTCCGCGCGGTAGCGAGTGCATCTGAGGTGATGCCGACAGTGCCGCGAGGGACCGCGAGCAGTATGGATTCGGCGAGGAACTGGGTCCCGATGCGCTTGCGGTCGCGCCCAAGGCCCGTCGCAATCCGATCTCCCTGCGGCGTTGCAGAACGCCGACGATCTCTGCGCGACGCCGGGAGATCAACGGCGATGTGTTCCGCAAGGTGCTGCACCAGCTCGACCTGGAGGAGGCGTTCCTCCTACGGAACTGAGGCGGCCTGGCGGCGGTCAGGGAGATTGATCCCGCCGATCGAGCACTTCATAGTGAGCGGAGCGTTCGTCGAAGTCTGCAAGGACGGCTCGGGCGTCGGCGGGCACATGCGCCACGTCGTAGTCCTCGCCCATGAAGTCCTTCACCGAGGAGAGCGCGTCGAACCACATGAGAGTCATGAATTCGACGTCGTCCTTTCGCTCGCGGCGGACCAGGTCGATCGAGAGGAACCCCGGAATGTGACGCTCTTCGATACCGGGGATCACTTGGCCACGGACGATGCGCTCGTAGGCGTCGGCGTTCTCCTTGGTGGTCCAACCTCGCCAGAGACGACAGATCATGCGGGCCATGCTAGTGCAGGCCGGTGTCGATCCTTCGGGGTTCGGCCGCCGTTCGGTCGACTCTCGGGCGTGTCGCCGAGGTAGAGTTCAGCGGCGCAGTCCAGGGCCTGCTCGGGGGCCGAAGGGGCGACCTGTGGGTAGGACGTCGTCCTCGTAGCGCTCCCCGCTGTAAGTGAACAGGGCGAAGCCCCACATCTCGGGATGGCCGGTGTCGCGCAGCCGGCACAGCTGCAGTTCCTCGCCGTCGTCCAGGACCGCGTCGATGTAGGCGTGCCCGGCCCGGTAGCGGACTTTGACCTCGGTGATCTGCAGCCATCGCCGGGCGTGGCTGGTCAGGCGTCGCCGCACGCGGCGGCTTTGACGTCGTTCGCGCTGGCCATGTGGTACATCTTGCCCCGGGGCCGGTCCGGCGAGCCCGGCGCGGGGTCCCGGGTACCATGATCGTCGAATCAGCCTACTGAGATCAAGACTCTGGGATGGGACGTGGCGATCAGGAGTCCGTTCGTGGTCGAGCTGGAGCCGGGCCAGCGTGGCAAGTTGGAGCGCCTGGCCGCGTCCGCACCGAGCCGGCCGGACGAGCAGCACGGGAGAAAGCGCTGCTGGCCTGCACTGAGAGTGAGGCGAACGCGGCCGTGGCCCGTAGGCTGCATCGCCACACCGACACCATCCGCGCCTGGCGTAAACGGTTCTGCGCCGAGGGCGGGGCCGCGCTGTCCGAGCGGCCCCGCCCATTGGGCCGTCCCCGCTTCGACCCCGGGCAGCGGCTGAAGGTGATCGCGGCGGCGAGAGCCGTGCCGCCGGGAACCGACACCGCCTGGAGCCACCGGCTGCTTGGCCGAACATCTGGCCGAGCTGGGGATCTCTGCCTCGCAGATCGGCCGGATCCTGGCTGGCGCCGATCGAAGCCGCACCTGGTGCGCGGCTGGCTGACCCGCCCGGCCGACCCGGAGTTCTTCGACAACGCCGCCGACGTGTGCACCCTCTACCGCACCTGCCCCGCCCGGCGCGGTCGTGCTGTCGATCGATGAGAAGACCGGGATCACCGCCCGCTCCCGCAAACACCCCGACCCCGACCGGCCGGGACGGCCCGGACGGCACCCGCCGGGAGTTCGAGTACGTCCGGCATGGCACGGTGTCCATCATCGCCGCTCTGGACGTCCACACCGGCCAGGTCCTCACCGAGACGATCGCCCGCAACGACCCGACACCTTCATCAGGTTCCTGCGGCTGCTGGATGCCAGCAATACCGCAGGCCAGGACATCCACCTGATCATCGACAACGGGCCCTCGCACACCTCGAAGAAGACCCGCGCCTGGCTGGCCGCGTGCCTGCGCTTCCACGTCCACCACACGCCCAAACACGCCTCACGGCTGAACCAAGTGGAGATCTTCTTGTCCACACTGACCCGCTGCGTCCTGCGCCGGGGCCAGTTCACCAGCCGCGACGAACTCGCCGACCACATCGACGAGTTCGTGATGGCCTACGACGAGACCGACGCCAAGCCCTACCGTTGGACCTACGACGGCACCCCGCTCAAAGCCGCGTGAACCCCCGAAGGATCAACGCGGTGCTGCACTAGGCCGAGAGGTTCCATGTCCGTCGGAGCGTGTCCATCGTTTCGTGGAAGCTCGGGAATGTCTTCGTCACGCATCCTGGGTCGTCCAGTGTGACGCCGGGGACGCGCAGTCCGGTGATGCTGAAGGCCATGGCGATGCGGTGGTCGCCGTGGCAGGCGATGTGGGTCGACGCGGGTTGGGCGGGCTGGATCTCGATCCAGTCGCGGCCGGTGGCGACCGGCACCGCCAGGGCCTGCAGGTTCTCGGCGCAGGCGTCGAGGCGGTCACACTCCTTGACGCGGGTGTTGTAGACATCTTCGATCCGAACCGGGCCGTTCGCGAACGGGGCGATCGCGGCCAGGGTCGGCATGGTGTCGGAGATGTCCCTCATATTGACGGTCACGCCGCGCAGTTTGCCATCGTTGGGACCTGTGACGGTGACCGAGTCGAGGCTAAGGTCCACGGTGGCGCCCATCTGCTCCAAGACACCGGCGAAGCGGAGGTCGCCCTGTAGGGCCTGGGAGCCGAGGCCGGGGACGGTGACAGTGCGGCCGGTGATGGCGGCGGCGGCCAGGACGTAGCTGGCCGTCGAAGCGTCTGGTTCGATCAGGTAGTCGGCGGCCTGGTAGCTCCCGGAGGCGACGGTGAAGATGTAGCCGTCATGGTCGACGGTGGCTCCGAAGCGCCGCATCATCGCCAGAGTGATGTCCACATAGGGTTTGGAGACCAGGTCCTTGACGGTGATGGTGAGGCCATCGGTGGTCAGCGGGCCGAGCAGCAGAAGCGCGGTCAGGAACTGGGACGACAGGCCGGCGTCGAGGTCGACGTGGCCGCCCTTGACGCCGGCCGCGCGGATCGTGATCGGATGGTGGCCGTCAACGCCCTCGTGTGTCAGATCGACGCCCAGGTCTCGGAGCGCTTGCGTGAGCGGGCCGAGGGGCCTGCGGCGCATCTGGGCGGAGGCGTCGAAGCGGAACACTCCGTCGCCGGCCGCAGCCAGCGTCGGCAGGAAGCGGGACGTGGTGGCGCCGTCGCGGCAGAAGACGTCGGCATCGCGGACCGCCGGCCCGTGCGGGCGGCCTTCGATCCGCCAGAGCTGTTCCTCCTGCGCCAGTTGGTAGCCCAGGGTGCGGAGTCCTTCGACGAAGCCGTCGGTGTCGTCGGAGAACAGCGGCCGGTGCAACGTGGTCGTGCCGTGGGCAGCCGCAGCGAGGAACAACGCCCTCGCGGTGATCGATTTGGAGCCGGGGATGTCCACGACGGTCATGTCCTAGAGCCTATGCGCTGTGCTGCTCCAGCGCCTTCGCGGTCCAGAACGGCGGGCTGCTCAACCGGCCGTGCTCTCGGTAGCCGCGTTGGAGAAGATAATTCCGGCCTCAACGATGAACGCCTCGGCTGCGCCTGTGATGGCTAGCGGGGTGGTGGTGCGGTCGATGATGGGGAAGCCGTCGTACTTCTCGATGGCGGTGATCCATTCCGGCAATGCTTCGGTCCGACCGGCGTAGAGGGTATCGGCAGCCTCGTCGAGGTTCGGGCGTCCGGGGATCTGGACGATCAGGCGTAGCCGGGTCATACCACGGTGGCTTTGGGCGAATTCACGGATCGCTGTCGGGGGTTGGAGGTCCAGATCGAGGACTTGATGTAATGGCTCTTGTTATAGGTGTCGCAAGCTCAGGGGGCGTCGTAAGCGGGCGCAGGGCCGGTGGGACCGGACGGTCAAGTTTCGCACGCGGTTCATCGCCGATTGGTCCTGAGCCGACACCGTCACTGTTGTCTGGTGACCAGGATGACAAGAGCCATAGAAACCGAGAGTTTAGGTACGGACCTGTGGGAGCCCGAGGGCGCGATTCCCCCGGGCTACCCGACTGCGCGTGGAGTCTGGTCCACGTTCCGGGACTGGCGGCGTGGATCTTACGAGCAGGATCCGCTTGTGGGGGAGCGGGAATCCGTCTCGACCGAATGTTCTTCGTTCCAACGCCTTGATGTGATAGTCGCGCCCTCTGTGACTCCAGAGCTCTAAAGCAGGTCAGCCCGGCGGTGACCGCATCGGTGGCGGCGTGCCGGTCGGCAAGCCGCCGATTCATCAGCTGGACGGACTCAGCACCAAATAGTCGAATCCCGCGTAGTAGTTGATGGCCCAGGGATCCTTCGCACTTGCCGTCAGGGTCAGGGTGTGGCTCCCCGCGCTCAGGTCGACCGCCCCATATTCCTGGGCGTTGTTCGTGATCCGTACCGTCGGCGCGTATCCGTCGAAGGGTCCGCCCACCGCCGCGCCGTCCAGCGCGACGCTTACGATGCCGTAGTCGAGAGCGGTGGTCTGGACTGCCGAGAGGTCGTAGCGTCCTGCAACCGGGACGTTGAACGTCACCTTCGTGAACTGGCCAGGAGCCGTGGCCTGCATCCAAAGCTCGGCATTACCGGACCAGGTGACGTTGCAGCAGTTCGACTGCGCCACGGCGGGGGCCGTGCCAGTCGCGCTGCCCACCAACGATTCGGCCTCGATCTTCACGGGGGCTGTGACGGTGACCGCGACGTCCGGGGAGGCCGCCCCGGCATTGCCCGTCGCGTCGACCGCGGCGACTCGGTAGTGCCAGTTCTGGCCCGACGCCAGGCCGGTGTGGGCGAACGACGGACCGTGTGCAGTGCCCACCAGATGCGCCGCGTCGATGGCCGGCGCGGCGCCCTGCGCCGCGTACACGGCGTAGTGGTCGACGCCGACATCGTCCGTCGCAGGCGCCCAGGTCACCAGCGTCGATCCCGAGTCGGTCGCGTGGACAGCAGCGGCTGACACTGCGCTGGGCGCCGTAGTGTCCGCAAACGGGGCAACCTGCGACAGCGCGCGGTACTGTGCGGCGGACCAGGCCGGGCTGCCGGACGAGGGCGTGATCGTGACGGCCAAGCTCGACTGGCCCGCAGTCAGCGGCACGGGGATCTGGAAGCTGTCATCCAGTAGTCGATGGAACGGGTTGGCGAACGGCTCCAGCCATGTTCCTGCGGCCTGTCCATTCACTGTTACCACAGCCTGCTGGTATCCGACTTCCTGGTCGCTGGAACGGATCAGTGTGACTCCGGCGTTGGCGGGATCCACCGCGAGGTTGAACGATACGGCCGATTGCGTGGTGCGTTCTAGCATCGGTACGGGTGTCGGGGCCCCGTCATTGCCTTCGAAGGTGTCCGTCAGGCGCCCGATGTTCCCGGCCGCAGAGCCGGAAGTGTAGCCGTGGCTGGCTTCACTGGCGGGGTCGCCGACGGTCAGCGTGTCAGTGGTCTTCTGTCCGACGCTGCTCACTCCGTACCAGAAGGCGGTCGAGGAGTAATCGGCCACGACGTTGTCTCCCATGGGGCCGCTCGCGCCGTGCTCGATGCCGTAATTGATCGAGGAGTCGAAGGGCACCGCGTCGTTGACTGTCAGCCGGTACGCCGACGTGCAGTCCACGTTGGCCGGGCAGCCGTACGTTCCGGCCTGATGTGAGGGATTACCGTTGAATGGCAATGTGGCCGGACCGTTGGCGAAGAACCATCCCGAGTCGAAGTAGTCCTCGGTGCCGGTGCCGTTCGGGTTCGGCCCACGAGACCCGTCGACATAGACCCGCTCGTTGCCCTCCAGGTAGTTCCGCGAGTACGCGGGCGAACTGGGTCCGGCCATTCCCAAGGCGACGCCCGCGAACTTGCCGCGGCCGGAGGCCGTCAGGATGGTGTAATCCTGACCTGTGATCTGCTGGGCCGCCGACATCGAATGCGAGGTGGCGTGGAAGTACCCGATCTGGCCGGATGACAGTTGCGAGCCGCAGGTCGAGCAAGGTGCCGAAGTCACCTGCGCGCCGACGCCCGAAAGCGGGACCTGGCCGCCGTTGTACATGGTGACGACCGCGGTACTACCGAACGGCATAGGCCACCAGGCTGAAAGCAATCCGTTGGTCGGGTCCATCCCGGTCATCAGGGAACGTACCTGTGCGTCGTACCGGCTGGACCCGAAGAACTCTCCCAGCGGGGCATCCACAGTCTGGGCCCCGTCGAAGGAGATCCGTATCCGCGCCCCGGTCAGGATGGCGTTGCTGTCAACGACCGCCGAGGGGACGTAGCCAACAGTGCGGGTTCCGCTCCAGGTCTGGTTGGCGATCGTGTAAGCGTGGGCGCCCTCGCTGGCGGTGTTCCCGACGTCGACCGTGTCGGTGCGCTGCTGGTTGCCGTTCACGATCGAGTCGGCCCAGTAGTGGAACTCGTTGAAGTCTAGGTATGAGGACGCGAATGTGTTTGTGACCGTCAAAGATGTCTGCCCTGCGCTGATCGACGCCGGCACGGTTAGGCTCTCGTCGGCCCAGAACTGGCCGTTCGGCCCGACGCTCGTCGGTTTCCACTGTCCCAGCGCGACGCCGTTGACCGTCACGTTCGCGACTTGGTTGGGGATGCTGCTGTCGTAGCGCCGAGTGAGGATCACGCCGTTGTTGGCCGGGTTGATGGCGACCGTGAATCGGCTGGACCCGCCGGCTCCGAACGCGCGGCCGTCATCGGTGAGCTGCGGGACCGAGTTCGGCGCGTAGCGCAGCGCCCCCAGGCCTCGCGTTCCCTCCCAGGTCTCCTTGGCGATCGAGTAGTGGTGCGCGGACTCGTCGGCGGTGTGGTTCGGGCCGACGTCGAGCGAATCAGTGCGTCTCATCAGGCCGTTCACCAGCGAGTCCGCCCAGTAGTGGAACTCGTTGACGTCCAGCGTCGAGGACACGAACGTGTTGGTGACGGTGATAGACGACTTACCGCCAGTCGCCGACACAGGAAGGTCGACGGCTTCGTCGACGTAGTTGCCCAAGGACTGCGGCAGCGCAGCCCATTGGCCGACGACAGTTCCGTCTACCGCGACATTCATGACCTGGTTGGCGATGGACGCGTCGAGGCGCTTGGTAAGCCGTACCCCCTGGTTCGCCGGATCGACGGCCAGCGTGAACGAGCTCGACCCCCCGGACCCGAATGCCCGCCCGTCATCGGCGGGGTCGACCTGGCTCGGAGGCGGAGCGAGCTGCGGCAGGGTTAGGCGCAGCGCCGACAGTGATGCGGGCCCCGAGACCGTCGCCACCTGCTGTGACGCGCCAGGCGCCAAAGTGAACGGCCCCGCCGTGGCCGTGGTCGCGCCGGCCTGCACGGATTTGGGATCGGCGGTGCCAGCCGCGTTCAGCATGGCCAGCACGTCGGGGGCGGTATCGCTGGGATCGAAGGTCGTCACGCCGGTGGCGTCGGCGTACGTGCGGTAGTCCACGTGATAGTAGTCCGGGCTTGGAGCCGCCGTGGTGTAGATGAGCATCGAGGACGTGTAGGGCATCGGCACGTCGATATAGACGCCGCCAGAGCTCTGCGAAGCGTTCGCGACCAGCGGATAGACGAATGGCGCGCCCAGCGATCCGTTCACTACACTCTGCAGGCTCGCGTTCACGATCGTCTTGCCGTCCAGGACGATGACGATGTTCCCCATGTTGGCGACGTTCCCGAAGTCGTTCGCCCCGTTGACCGTCGCAATTCCGGTGAGCCAGATCGAATCGACCTCCCCGGGGCCGCTCGCTTCTGCCATCACGCAGCCCCCGGTGCCGATGCCGCGCAGGCAGTTGTTTAGGTCGAGGTTGTGCTGACCGCGGTCGAAACTCGAGAACTGCTTGACCTGAACGCCCTGCGGAACATTCGCGAACTCGTCGAGGCGACGCAACGTATCCCAGCCCACGGGGCCTTTAGCGGTGGCGACCGCCGCCTTCGGCGCCGCCACCGCTGTGGTTGGCAGGCCTGCCGTCACGGCAGCCAGCGCGATCGCCGCGAGGCCGCTGAGGACCCGCCATCGCCGCCGTCTGGAAGGCGCAGGGGGTGGAGCGGATGAAAGCATGCGGAAACCCCTCCTCAGGGCAGCGGTAAGCGGGCGATGCCGTGTCGACGATCTCTTAAATCGATTCATCGCCCGTGGTACGGACGTCCAAGAACGTGTTGCTAGAGCGCAGTGCTCCAGAAATAAGCCAGACTTTTGCTTCACGGGGCACCTCTGGGAGGAGGCTTCCGGCGTCGTGAAATCGATATCAGGGCGGCCCGGATCGCCAGTGCCGAAAGCGCCAGCCAGGGCTACCGAGAATCAGGATTCGCTCGTGAATGCACATGCCAAACGTTGACCGTGGGCGAGCCGTGTCGAGTAAAGGAATCCCGTCGCGTTCGGAACAACGCCAATGGCCTGGCCTGCCAGACGCTGTCGTTGAACGCCCGAGGTGGACGGCCGGGGGATTTCACGATGTACAGCGACGAGGTTGCTGTCAGCGTGACGGCAGGCGGCGCCGTGTCCACTGTCACACCACATCACCGTGACCAGACGCCCAAGGTATGGCTGGGTCGACCTCTCGCACTCGCCAGGCAAGATCAACATGAACGCACACAGATGCTCTCCTGCCGAACGCCGCCGAACGTGCCATCTGACGCGAGACACCCTGCACGTGCGCTCTGCCAAACCGATGTCATCGCCATGCCAGCCACTCCGTACCGTAGGTTGCTGCGACGGATCACGACCGCCGCCGGATCCGCCGCGATCGCATCGGCCGCCTGGTTCACCAGCAGGTGGGCCCCCGCTCCACCTGTGCCAGTCCAGGCTTGTTGCCGACCTCGACCCATCCGCGTCCGGCAGCGTCTCGAGCCTTCCCGCGACCAGCATCCGACCCGTGGCCGTGACAGCGCGGGACGACAGCACAACGGAACCGGCTTGGCACTGGGGTTGTGCATAGTCGGTTGGCCGCAGTCGTCGGTTTCGGTGGCCAGAGGTTCTCGTTTGTTCAAAGCGGTTGAACTTCGGGGCGGTATCCGCTGTGGCCTGGCTGATCACTGGGTTTGGCTCGGTCGGTGTGGACGTCGCGAACCCGATGCCGGCAGCCGGGAACAAGGCTGTTGCGGAGCCTGCCGTCGGCGCAGACGGTGCGGCGGTTTGGCGAGCGACTCGACTCCAGAAGTCGTGCACACCGTCGCAGACGACCGCACAATCGACGGCGCGTCGGGGGTTTGGACGTATCGGTTGTGGACCAACAGCCTGCCGACGAACGCTTCCCGATACGCCGGACAGAGCCTTAGAAGGAGAATCGATGTCAGTCTTCGAGCTGAACGACGGACGACGGATACCGCCACTCGGGTTCGGTACCTTCCGGCTGCCGGCGGGGCGGCAGACCCGCGTGGCGGTGCTCACCGCGCTCGCGGCGGGGTACCGGCACATCGACACTGCCACGGTGTACGGCAACGAGCGCGATGTCGGTGTGGCGATTCGGGAGTCTGGGATCCCCCGCGACGAGGTCTGGGTTACCACCAAGCTATGGAACAGTGACCATAACGAACCGTTGGCGGCATTGGAGACGAGTCTGGCCAAACTCGGCCTCGACCGGGTAGACCTGTGGCTGATGCACTGGCCGACCTCGCAGCGGCTGAAGTCCTGGGACCTGATGGTCGAGGCTCGGGACAGCGGCCTGGCAGCGTCGATCGGCGTGAGCAACTTCCTGGCCCCGCATCTGACCGAGCTGTTTCGTCACAGCGCGGTCGTCCCGGCCGTCAACCAGATCGAGCTCAGCCCGTTCCTGCTCGGGACCCGGGCGGACACGGTCCGGCTCTGCCAGGAGCGCGGCGTGATCATAGAGGCGTACAGCCCGCTCACCAAGGGAGCGCGGCTCAACCATCCGGCTCTCGTGCGGATCGCCGATCGGCTCGGGGTGTCCACAGCTCAGGTCCTGCTGCGCTGGTGCCTCCAGCACGGCTTCGTCGCCCTGCCGAGATCGTCCAAGCCGGACCGTATCCGGACCAACATCGACCTTGGCGGATTTGCGTTGACAGAGGCGGACGTCCAGACGCTGGACGCGCTCGACGAGGGCCTCACCACCGGCTGGGATCCGAGCAGCGTCTCCTAGTATCCCAGCAGCGGTTTGATGTTTGTCCTGGTATTCGGCCTCGTCCAGATCGTAGGGCGGGGTCGTGATCGTTGGGGCGGGTTCGGCTGCGGCGCTGGTAGTGGCAGCGGCGGGAGACGGCCTGCCGCTGTCTGCGCCACGTCGACCAGGCTAGGACCGCGAAGACGGTGCGTGGTACCGGCGGCGGCGTCAAAGCCGCCAGGAGTCGTCGGATCTGTGCCACTGACAGCGGTATGACAGTGGGCTGACGATCGGGTCCGCTCCCCTTCCGGTGGTGTCAGCGACCTGGGCCGCGAGGAACGCATGGGCGGCGCCATAGCCAAGGTGATGTGCCGATACCAGCCGGTCCAGCGACGGACCTCGTACTGGTCCGAGCCGCACTCGTTCTTCGCCGCGCCGAAGCACTCCTAGATAGCCCAGTGCATCCCGGCCACGCGTACCAGGTCGTCGATGGTGGTGTCGGCCGGGCCATAGCCCATGTAGTACGCGGTCTCGCCGGTGGCAAGGCTGCGCCGGGCCAGGAACCCGCAGCCGAACGTCCGCCCACCATCGTCGAGTTCGTCGAAGTCCGGGACGTAAGGAAGCATGGCCGCGACCCAGTCGTAGATCCGCGGCCCCTTGGCGCCGTCTCCGGCGAAGATCTGCTCCCAGGCGTCGTCCGGAGCGATATCGATGACCTGGTCGATTCGCCAAATCCCACAGTCGGTGCGGACCTGCTGTGTTTTGGGCACGGCCAGCGCATTGCCGACGCCGGCGGACTCGCACATCCGCCGAACTTGAAGTCCTGGCCGTAGCCCTCGTCGGCAGCGACCCACGCGGCCGGCACGCCAGCGGCCAGCAGCCGGGCGACCATCGCCCTGGCCGGCTGCTGGCTTGGTCGCGGACTCCCGATCCACCAGTATCCGCGACGCCGCGCAGCGCTCGGGGTCCTCGGTCCAGGACTTGGGCAGATACAGCTCCCGGTCGATCAGCGCCCGACCGTGTGAGGACGCGTAGGCGGCGAACACCCCGATCTGACGGTTGTCGACCACGAACAGTGCTTGAAGAGGTTGCCAACACGGGCGAGATCGAAGATCCCTGTGGGTTTCCCGGATCTTGTGCAACTGGCGCCTCGCCCCGCCGTGCCAGCGGGGTGGTAAGCCGCCCGCAACGACAGACGGCTACGCCGGATCAAAGGCCGGCACGAGAACTCCTAGCTGGCGCCCGGAGGCGTCGTCATCCCCGGCCGTTCGCACATTGGCGCGTCGGCCTCAAACTGACGGCTGGACGATAGGAGCGTGTAGTCGGGAGGCTTCCGCATGGTTCGGCGAGCGGCGGCGCGTGAGGTTCCCGCCGCCGACTCTCCCAGCGGGGACCTTCGCCAGCTGGGGCGGGAGCCCGAGTCACTGCGACGTATCGCTGCGGAGCGGCCTAGCGATGGCACCGGTTTGGCATGACGCCTGTGCAAGGTTGTCTTGCAACCGATGCCATCTTCGGTTGCGTTGGGCAGGGGGCGCCTGCGCACGTCTGCGATTCTCCGGCGCAGCGTCCTTTGGGGACTGCCCGGCCATCTCAGCGGCGACATCCGAAAGGAACAAAATGGTCACCGACAAGGCGTCTGGGGGCAGCGCCGTCCTCCAGCGGGGCGCTGCATTCTGGTCGCTGGCGGCGCTGTTGTGCCTGCTGCAGTTCGCTTCGTCGGCGCCGTCCCCGCTGTACAGCATCTACCAGCACAACTGGCATTTCTCGCCGATCGTCCTTACCGCCGTCTACGCCATGAACTCTCTGGCCTTGCTGACCACGCTGCTGTTCGTCGGCTCAATCTCGGATCAGGTAGGCCGGCGTCCGGTGCTCGCGGCCGGCACGGTGCTGGAACTCGCCTCGATGGTGGTGTTCGCTGAGGCACGTGGCGTGGCATGGCTGTTCGCCGGCCGGATGCTGCAGGGCATCGCCAACGGCGCGGCGTCGGGGGCCGTCAGCGCGATGCTCATTGACCTGCAGAAGCCCGGTTCACGGCTCGGCGCCCTGATGACGAACGTCGCGTCGTCGGGCGGCATCGCGCTTGGCGCGCTGGGTGCGGGCCTATTGGTGCAGTTCGCACCGGCGCCGACGCACCTCGTCTTCATCATGCTGGTCATCAGCTTCGGCGTGGTGCTGGTTTTGGTGGCGCTGTTGCCCGAGACCGTGAAGCGGGGCGCGGGCCGGCCGTCGCTGCGACCTCGGGTGGCTCTGCCCACCGAAGTCCGCAGCGCTTTCTTAGGGCTGGTGCCGGCCTTGATCGCCACCTGGGCGCTAACCGGGTTGTACCTCTCGCTGGGGCCGTCCATCGTCGGCACCCTGACCCATTCGACGAACCATCTGGTTGGTGCTTCGGTCATCGTTGCCTTCAACGGCACCGGCGTCGTGATGGCTGTCGTCGGTCGAGCCTGGACCGTCGAGCGAGCCCTGTATTCCGGAACCGTCCTGCTCATGATCGGCGTGTGCCTCGCGATGTCCGCCTTGGCGACCCGGCAGACTGCCCTTTTCTTCGCCGGGACGGTAATCGCGGGGGCCGGATTCGGTCCGTCTTTTTCCGGTGCCCTGCGCACTCTTACGAGTCTGGCGCCAGTGGAACACCGGGCAGAGGTGGTCACCGCGATCTACGTGGCCTCGTATCTCGGTGCGAGCCTACCCGCGATCGCGGCCGGAATCGCGGTCTCGCATGTCGGATTGTTCTCCAGCGCTTACGGCTACGGCGACGGCGTCATCGTCCTGGTCGCCACTGCTGCGCTGGCGTCGCTGCGGCACCGGCGGCCGGCTGCCGCCGCCCGCGCCGCAGCACCGTTGGCGGCGCACCACGAGCTTGCGCCGTGCCCGGGCGGCGCACCAGCGCTCGCCCGAGCTGCCTGATCGATCAGGACTTCGCTTCACCTATACCATCGAAGTGGTTCTAAAGAGGAACCAGTGCATGCCGCTCAGCCGTCACCCGCTCGTCGGCGGCAGGGCCGGTCCCGCCCGATCCGGCCGTGCGACCCAGCGTCCGCCGACAGCTGTCGCTGGCCGTGCGGAAACCGGCTCTCGTGGTCTGAATCGTGCCGTGGAACGCCCCGCTGATCCCCTAGGGGCCGTGGCTGGGGCCGACACGGTCGTGCTACTGCGCCCGAGGAGGACGCGCCGAACACGTCAGGACTCTTCCTCGCGGGCGTGCTGGCCGACGAGGGCCTGCCCCGGGGCGCGCCGACCGTCCCAAAGGCGATGCCGACGTCCCACACCGCCTCGGCCCAGCCCTGCACCAGTGACCTGCGGCGGCGCACCGGCCGGCGAGCTCCGGCACGACTCGTACCAGGAACCCGGCGTTGCCGGGCCGCAACAGCATGGCCAACGCCTCGCCGGTGTTCGCACGCCACGCGCCCAGCGGATGGAACCCGAACCCACGTTTATAGGCCGCCGCAGCACCCTGCTTGGCCGAGACCGCGGCGATCAGCGTGGCATCCATGCCTACCACGACCCAGCCGGACACGATCCGGCCCGCGGTGCCGATCCACGGGAACCCCGCCTCACGACTGGCCAGCAGACCCCACACGTGCACGCGGACTTCGCCCTGGCCTCGTGATCGCCACGACCGCTTCGGCGTCCTGTTCGGCCAGCACGCGCCGCACCGTGGAGTCCGACGGCGCCGCCCCGAGCACTGCGGTCTGGTGATCGAGCACCGCGATGTCCGCCATCGCGGTCGCGCCCAGACAGATCGCCACCGCCAACTGCACCAGCACCACGCCCCGGTCCCAGCCCGGCGACCGGCCACGCACCCGCAGCGTATCCGACAATCCCGAGGTCAGGCCCACCTGGTCCGCGCACCGCCGCAACAACACCGCCCCGGCATGGCCGATCAGCCCTTTGGCGTCGGCCACCATTTTCAGCCGGCGCGCCCACCCGATACCCTGCACCCGAAAGGTGCTCCTGTTCTCGCGCCGGATACGACCTAGACAATCGCATCCTTGCAGGCAGGCAGTACCTTTCGCATATCAAACCCCGAACTCAATGCCCGGGCCACCGAGTATCGGAGGCTAAGTGGGACGTGGCTAAGATATGCCCCTCGGGACTGAAAACCGCTGGCTGGTCCCGGGTTGGCGCCGGCTCCTGGTGATCGAGCCGCCGCTTCCGGCTTCCAGCGGCTGAGCAGGCGGCTGTCAACGGTTGTGTGGAGCCGCGGCTTCAGGCGACGGCGATACTCAGGGCGTTGATCGCTGAGCTGTCGCGGGCGAACTGGTAGACGCTTGCCGAGCATGCCAGTGGGGAACCGTGTGCAGTCCAAGTCTCATGTTGCCAACGGCCGCATGGAAGCCTTTTGGCAGTGATCTGAAAGGGCTTTTCTCTACCATAAGCCTCACATTGTTTCAACGAGATTGGGAGAATCGATGAGCAAGCTGACTGGCAGCAGATGGAGAGCTCAGATCGTTACGGCGGTCGGTGGGTGCGCCGTGGCTGTGCTGGCCGTCACCGCAAGTCCGGCTTCTGCGAGTACGGCAGCCCCTCGCTCGGGCGACATTGGATCAGCTCGCGCCTATTCCTCTGTCTCCGGGCCGATCACCGTCGACCTCACGGTCAACCCGTCCGCGACGACGGTCGGCGGCCAAGTGACGCTCACCGCGACGCTCACCAACAACACCTCGTCGGTGACGTCGGGGGCGCTTGGAATCGAGAACCCCGACTGGGCCAATCAGCACATCACGTCGGTCAGTGTCGGTTGCCGCAACGTCGTCAAGACGATCTACTGCGGCAATTCGCAGCTTCAGGCCGGCGCGACCATGACTCTCAAGGTCACGCTGACGGCCACGGCCACCGGAACGGACAGCTTCACGGCCTATGGGCGAATCACGAACGTGAACGACAAGCATGCCTACGGGACCTTGACCGTTTCATAGACCTCATATCGGCTGCGCCGAGCATGCGGGCGTGGGCGCGGGCCTTGACCGCTCTGGCCCGGGCCACGCGCAGAGCCCTGATCGCCGCCACGATGCCGTCACGGGTCTTCGGGATGTCCGACGCCCGGCCGGACAGTCCCGCGGTGGCCGCGCCGTAGGCGTCGACCGGGTCGGACTCGGACTTGCCGCTGGCACGCCGGGCCCGCCGGTCCGGCCGGTCCACGTCGACAACGGTCACGTCCTCAGCGCGCAGGTGACGGACCAGTTCCGTGCCATAAGCGCCAGTACCTTCCACGCCGACGGCGACCAGTTCGCTGAAGGTTTCAGGGGCCGTGTGGGCGAGCACTTCCAAGGAAGGCCCGCACGGCCTGAAGGATCATTGTGCCAAGCTCGAAGACCTCGTCCCGACCTGCGCGGTCGTGATCAACGAACGCTCTCTGGAGAAGGCCGCCATCTGCGATCAAGCGTCCCGCCGTCACGTGACACCGCTGTCTCACACCGCGCGCCATGCGAAGCTGAACACCGGCCGGTACGGCCGTGGGCGTTTCAGGTGGTAGCCCGCGACGCCAAGCCAATGGCGCCCCTGCCTCGCGCTGGTAGTAACCCGGCCATCGCTAGAGCGGTGGCTCGGTTGTTATAGACAGCTTGGACCAACTCCGGACGTTGGGCTGGGTGTCTGAGCTGTGCAGATCGTTGGCCAGCCGGGCACACACGGCAGGTTCAATGTTTGACGATGGCTGCGGTACAGCCAGGACGACGCATGAGCGGCGCCGTCGCGCCCGGCGAGCAGACCTGGACTCGCGACGTTGTGCTGGGCCGAACGGACGTCCGCAGCAGCCAGAATCCAACTTGACCGCAGTTCGGATGTCTCGCAGGCTGAACGATTTCTCTGCGGTGACAAATATCGATCAGTTCTCCGACTGCGCCGACGCCCCCGCACCGGTCGCCGAGGTGTGTCGCCTGTGGAATCATGTCGCCATGCCAGTCATCGATCTTAGCCACCTGGTGAGGCCGGGGATGAGCACCTATCCGGGGCTGCCCGGGCCGGAGATCGGCGACTACATGACGTTTGAGGAGTCACGGAGTCACTACGCGGAGGGGACCGAGTTCCAGATCAGTCGGTTCTCCATGCTCACCTGCACGGGCACCTATCTCGACGCTCCGCTGCACCGGTTTCCCGACGGAGCGGACGTGGGCCAGGTCGCTCTCGAACGGTGCGCGATGCTTCCGGCCGTCGTTGTGGATGCGCGTGGGTTGACCGAAATCGATGACGAGTGTGTGCCCGCCGACGTCTCCGATTGTGCGGTGCTGTTCTTCACCGGCTGGGACCGCCATTGGGGTACGGATGCGTACGGTTCACAGGCGCACCCCCACCTGACTGAGGCGGCCGGCGATCGGCTCGTCCGCAGCGGCGCGGTGCTCGTCGGCATCGACTCGGTCAACATCGACGGGACCAGCACGGGCGAACGCCCCATTCACACCGGCTTGCTGCGAGCCGGCGTGCTGATCGTGGAGAACTTGACCAATCTCGGGGCGGTACCGTCGCGCGGGTCAAGATTTACCGGAGCGCCCGTGGCATTCCTCGGACTGCCCTCGTTTCCCGTGCGGGCTTTCGCCACGTTCTAAGGCGTGCCGCAGGCACCCGGTCGGGCCCGCGTTGACGGCGGTTCGGTCGCGCCTGCTCGGGTTAGCCGTCTCCTGGCCCGTCGTCCGGTCGGATACGTCACGAACCGACGTCTCGACACCGTCGGGACTGGGCTCGGCGAGCGTCGCCATTCTCTGGAACTCGGCGAGCGTCGCCACAAGCCGGTATTTGTAGTCGACGTCGCCGCCGACTCCCTGGCGGCATGCGGCCTCGGCCATCGCCAGAGCTTGGAGTGGACCGTGGGTCACCAGGCCGGGGTAGCCCTCCACACCCATCGCGTAGTCGCGGTCGTAGCGGATAAGGCGGGCGTTGTAGGTCAGCGCCGAGAAGCGGAAGAGCAGGGAAGGCCGACCTCCAAATTCCAGACGCGCTCGGAGACAGTAGTCGGGCGACGTCCGGTACGACCCCCGGCACCGGGTCTGGGGCATTCGACTACCTCGCGCGGTACACGATGTCCTGGCGCTCGATAACGACCGGGCAGCCGCTTTGCTCGATGGTATGGGTCGCTTTAGCTTCGAATTCGTAGACTCGACTAGCCTCGACGGCGGCATCGTGGTCCTGCACCAATGGAAGCCCGGCAAGCTGACGCAACGGTCCAAAGGCTGTGTTCTACGTTCCTCGACAGCCGACAGCCGACAGCCGACAGCCGACAGCCGACAGCCGACAGCCGACAGCCGACGGCCAAGGGTGACGCGCTCGTCGGCTCAGACCGCGGTGATGGTCACGATCCCGTTGTCGGTCTTGCCCAGCCGGCGCAGCCGCTCCCTGATCGATGTGCGCGGGTCGCGCTACCATCCGTGCTACCCGCGATTCATTGAGGATCAGGGCTCCGCAGTACTGATGAGCGACCCGGGCGAGGGGTCCCGTCCTGACCCGAAGCCGACAATGTCGACCGCGTAGGCGTTCCTCGTCCTTCTGATCTACTCGGGCCAGATCCATGAAGACCTCGGCAGCGTATGCCTCCAGCCCGGGTAGCGCCCCAGCAATCTGATCCGAAGCCACGCCCCGCAGCATGACACCAGATCAAAACCCTGCCAACGCACCACTACCGGCCTACTACGCGATTTGCCCATCGCATCAGCGCGGTATGGCATGGCGTTGGCATCAGTTTGGCAGCGGGGTCGCTCATGATTGTCTCAACGTCGGCGTCAGGGCTGTTGGTCTTGTATGGGGGAGACATCTGTGTGGGTTTGTAGTGGAGCTACCACGGCACGGAGTCTTGGGATGATCGCCGCAGCGACGGGAGAGCGGACCCTATTGCCTCCGTCGACGACAGCTAGCAGGGAGTCACCTGCGTCGTTGGCGGCACTGGTGAAAGCGAGGCGCAAACGCTGCCTGTGCGACGGCACGGCGCCTTGGAACGGGTGCCAATCCGCGCGGCGATGTCAGTCCGCGCGTCGCAGACGCCTGTCGGAGTGCAGGTCCTATGCGTACGGGTGCGGGAGCATGCCCGGCGCCTTGGTGGTCCCGATACCCGGTTGTCGTAGTCACGCTCCGTCTCGGGTTTTGCTTACTGTGGGTGGGTCATGGTCGTCCCTCGCTAGACGGGGTCAGAGCTGACATCGGCCGTCGACTCCAACGCGATCAGCTCCTCCAATGCTCGCTCCGACAGCACCCTGGCCGTTTCCGTATCTCGATATGCGGAGGCGGCACCGAAGCCAGCAGTTTTGACTGATGCAGGCCTATCGCTGGCAATTCTCCGAACTCCTGCGATCGCCCACCACACTCCAGGTCCCAGCCACAGATCGCATCCGCCACGGCATCTAGAGATGCCATTCAAAGGAGAGTGACCCATGGGAATCCGAGGTAAAGCCATGAGAAGGTCGACGCCTGCAACGCTGGGGGCGACATTGCTGGCGGCGACGGCTGTCACGGGGGCGAGTGCGTCGACGGCCTCGTCCGCCACCTCGCAACTGCCCCCTCGACCCGATCACGTCGTGGTTGTGGTGATGGAGAACAAGAACGCCGGTGACATCATCGGGCGGCCGGACGAAGCCCCGTATATCAATAGCCTTGCGTCGCAGGGGGCAGTCTTCACGAACTCGCTTGCTGTAGCGCACCCCAGCCAGCCTAACTATCTCGCTCTCTTCTCGGGATCCACGCAGGGAGTGACCAGCGACAACTGTCCCCAGACCTTTGCCGGTGTCCCGAACCTGGGCTCCGACCTGGTGAACTCGGGTCTCAGCTTCGCTGGATACTCGGAAGATCTGGCCTTCGACGGCGATACCGAGTGCGGCTCAGACTTCTCTCTCGGCTACGTCCGCAAGCACAACCCCTGGGTCGATTTCACCAACGTCCCATCGGCGAGCAATCGTACCTTCGCGGATTTCCCATCCGACTACACCCAGCTGCCGAGCGTCTCGTTCGTCATCCCCAATCTGTGCAACGACATGCACTATTGCGGCCGGGACATCGGCGACTCGTGGGTCCACAACAATCTCGGCCCCTACGCGCAATGGGCGACCTCACACAACAGCCTGCTGATCCTCACCTGGGACGAGGACGGCACCATCGCCTTCGGCTTGGGTGGCGACGGCAACAAGGTGCCCACGATCTTCTTCGGCGCCGGCGTGTCTCCCGGAACATACAACGAGTACATCGACCATTATCGGGTACTGCGAACGATCGAAGACATGTACGGCCTGCCGCACGACGGTGCCGCCGCCAATACCACGCCGATCACAGACGTTTGGCAATGAGCCGAAAGCCGGTGACTGACGCCGACGTCGTCGGCGAAGGCTCAGCCTCGATGTTTTGACGTGGGCGAGACTTCCTGAACAGCGATCCGCTGTTGGTCGGCCCGCCTCAGGCGCGGGACCGCCTCGGCTGGACCGCTCTGCCCGGGCACCGCGGCTCCCCGTTACGCGGTGCCCGGGTAGCCACAAACCGCGATTAGTCGGCCGACGGGGATGCTCGGCGAATCGAGGCTCGCACTACTGGCAGCGCGATGGGCTCTTCTCCGGGACCAGGCTTGTAGTTGGACTCGCCGCAGCCCGGAACGAAGACACATAAATATCGGAGCAAGGCATCGCCGTTTCGGAGTAGCCGTGACGGCGATTTGTGCTGCCGTGATACAGAAGTCACCGCCACTTCGCCTCAGCGTAAGCCAGCGAGTTGATCCTTCGCGTCTTACGGCGGCTTTCAAGGTCATCTCAAAAACTTTGCGGGGCCTCTCAACTTTTGAGGACGAACGCGACTCTAATATGAGTGACTCGTTCGGTGTGCACACTGATCAAAGGTAGAGGGGCAGGTTGATGCCATGGCTCTGACCGACCGCGAAGAGCAGGAGTTCTGGGATTTCGTGACGGCCCGGCGACGCAGCTTGATCCGAACTGCGTACCTCCTCAGTGGAGACCCGCACGCGGCCGAAGACTACGTGCAGGAAGCTCTGCTTCGGGTGTACCACAACTGGCGGCGCATAGAACGCCTGGACCAGCCGGAGGCCTATGCCCGGAAGGTCGTCGTCAATCTCGTGAACTCGTGGTGGCGCCTGGTTCTCAAGCGCAAGACGTACGCCATTTCGGAGCTGTCAGATCGGCCATATCCAACCGACGACTACGCTGCGGTGGAACGGTCCGATGAGCTCTGGCGCGCGATGTTGAAACTGCCGCCGGGAATGCGCACGATGCTGGTCCTCCGCTATTACGAAGGGCTTACGGAAGCAGAGACCGCAGCCATCCTTTCCAAGTCGCTGGGGACAGTGAAGAGTCAATCCGCACGAGGGTTGGCGAGGATGCGAAACCTGTTGAATCCGGTGGATCATAGCCCTGACATGCCCACTCCGCAAAACGAACTGGCATACCAGAAAGCACATACAGGAGGCGCCACCAATGCAAGCACACGATGATGACCTCGGAGGCGAGATCGCCCGTATGCTGCACGACCGCGCCGCCGGGCTGATCGGCTCGGGCGATTCGGTCGGCAGCACCAAGCAGCACCTGTTGGCCGCACGCAGCCGTCGGCGCAAGGGCTACACGGCCACAGCCGCGCTTGTAGTTGCCGGCGGTGTCGTTCTCGGCGGCCAGCTGTGGGCGTCCGGCGGGAACGGCAGTAGCAGCGTTACCTCGGCCGGCGCCGCACCTCTCGCTGGGAGCGGCGTGACCTCAGCAGCTTCGTCGCAGTCCGCGTCGCAGAAGGCCGTTCCCCCACTTCCGACCGCGCCACCCGCACCGGCAGGGAGCGTCCCGGGAGCGTCATGCGGGACGAGCGAGAAAGTGATCACCGCTGACGCGGCCAAGTTCGGGTGGGGCATCCGAGGGTCCCTCGCTGGAGATGTCGAACTACGGGCCGGTCTGCTGAGCCGAGCGAGAGCGTTGGTCGGCGGCACGACAGCGAAGGTCGCCTATGTCGGAGAGGACGCGACTACCCGAGTGGCCGTCGTCTTTGTCAACCCTGCGATCAACAAGAGCTGCGACAAGGGCATGCTGGCTGTGGTGTTCCATGGCCCGACCGGTACTGCGGCCAGCGCCCTAAAGGCACAGGTCGGCAACGCACACTTTGGTCCGGACTTCGGATTCACCTGGGCTGAGCGTAACGACGATGGCTCCATCACCGAGCTTGTCGTCGATCCGAATAATGTCAGAGCCCTGTATGTCGGGGGTGACCTCTCGGATCGGACATCTCCGGCTGCGACCGTCCAGCCCACTACCGACGGCACTCTGTTCCACACCTACGCCGCCGGAACTGTAGCTCCCTCAGAGTTCGGTTTTGACGTCGCCGGCAAGTCTGGCGCTGGCGACAACTTTCTGACCGTTGTAGTCACGGCGGACACGGCTGCGGCCTTCGCCAGCGCAATCGGCGATGCCCCCGACCAGCTCAAGGGTGCCCATCCCGGGGCCACGTGGCCCAGTTTCACGACCCCTCGAAACCTCGTGTACATGCTGACTAAGACCGGCGCTGAGGAGGGCGCGGAGGCTGTCTACTGGGCCGGCTTTGGAGCTATGGGTTGAGCTCTTGCCATGCCGCTGACTGACTCCGCGAAGCGCGGGCGCCAAACGGACCCGGCTGCCGGCAACCGAATGCGGCGGCCGGTCCCACGTTATGGCAGTACTCAGGCAGGCCTCGCATCGCGGCCTCTCAGCACGCTGACAAACATCGGCCATCTCGGGCTTGCTGACTAGCGGATGCTCGACATCACTACTTGACCAGCGCTATCAGCCGCTGCCACCGGGATGCGACCCAATATTTCGACGGGGAATCGAGCTTTGGTCACCATGACTACAGAACGCCTTGCCATCAGCCGGCTGCGATCTGGCAGGTGTCGGACCTGCCGATTCATCACGATTGCTGACACGCCTTGGGAAGGCGGAGCGAACTGACTTCGGCCGGCCGGTCCTGCCCCGTCGTACTCGACCGGGCGCGGTGTTGTCCGGAATCGCGGGCCCTACATAGCAGATCGAACAATCGCTGGCTCATGCACGGGAGGAATCTATCGTGACAGCACACCGAGCAAAACTTGCACTTGCAGCGGCGGCTGTGGGCGCACTGGCCCAGACTGCTGCGGCCGGGGCTGCGACCCCGGCGCCGACAGCGACGCTGACTGCCCAGTCATCGGCTCGCATTGTGGTCCTGCCCACGGGCGACCAGGTGACGGTAACTGGTGCCGGGAGCCAGGCGCGCTACGCGGTGCGCCCCACCCTGGGAGCCAGTACCGCGTTCGCCACGCTCGACGACGGCGTCGGCGACCATTACACGATCCCTGCGGAAGTCGTGCCGTACGCGGGCCGCGTGCTGGACCTGTCGTTATTTAACGTTTCCAAGCTCGCCACCACAGCGCCGCAGGCCAACTCACGGATACCCGTGCGGATGGCCTTCGCAGCCGGCGTCACCCCGTCCGCGCCGCCCGGCGTGGCACTGACGTCGGTCAGCGGATCGGCGGCGACCGGATACCTGGACCCGGCTTCCGGAGCCGCCTTCGCGGCGGCGCTGCGCAAGCAGATCGGCGCCGACGTCGCCGCCGGACGGAAGGCCGGCAGTGGAGCGCTGTTCGGCGGGATGACGGCGATGGCTCCACTGGACACACCGCTGCCCGCGGCTACGCCGCACTACCCGCTTCACATCCTGCAGCTGAACGCCATCGACGACACCGGGGCCCCCGACTCGTTCGGGGCGATTCTGCTCGTCAACACCGATTCCGCCAAAATATTTCACGCGGTGACTTTCCCGGTCGATGGTCTCGCCCGGCTGGCTGTTCCGGCTGGGAACTACGCGGCCTATCTGTTGGATTTCTCCTTCGACGCTCAAGGCAACGCGACCAAGTCGCAGAACGTGGCTGTGAATGACTTCTCGGTGTCGGGTACGGCAGGCGCCGCGGCGGCCGTCACGCTTGACGCGCGTACCGCGATCGCGCTTTTGACCGTAGCGACGCAGCAGCCCGCGACCGAAGATGGTGCGCAGGTCTCGCTGGTTCGCCAGGGTACGGTCGGCCCTGCAGCGACCTGGGGAGTCATCGACACGACTGGAACTCTCGCGAATTACGTCAATCCTTCGCCTCGAGCCCGGATCGGCCGATTCGACGAGAACGTCCAGTGGTACGGAGCCGGTCCGGCGTCAGCGAGCCCTTACCGCTACGACCTGTCGTTCGACTCGGATCAGATCCTCGCCGACCAGAGCCATTCCGTGAGCGACCGCAGGCTGGCGACCAACCACCTCGATCTCGCAGACGACCCGTCCTTTGGCACAAGGCCCCTCTACCTCTACAAAGGCGCGGTTCCACCGCTCGGGTTGGGGACTGACACGCTTCCCAGTAGGGAGTCGCTCGGTTCGATGACGGAGTATGCGACCCCTGGTGATCCCTGGATCTATGGATACCTGTCGCCCGCGAATGGGCCTACCTCCGCGGAGCTGCTGGAATCCGATGCCGTGACATACGTCGCCGGGCAGGTCACAGCGCGCGACTGGGCCAAGGGCCCGCTTACGGCCCGGGTCGGCCAGCACCCCGCAGATGTATTCGACATCTATGGCTGCCAGGGTTGTGTCGGCGGCGGGAACCTCGGCTTGTCGTTCAGCCCCATTGGCGACAGTTCCCCGGACACGACAGTTTTCCAGGTCGGCGCCGATCCCTCGAACATCGCGGTGTTCTGGGACGGGCAGCAGATCGTAGCCGGCCCCGGTACGGGTGTGGTGGTGACCGGCGTCCCCGCAAGTCCGGCTGAAGTCCGGGCTGTTTTGGATGTCGACCGGACCGCTCTGGGGGTGTCGCAGTCCACGAAAACTCACACGGACGTGACCTTTCCCTATTCGGGAAAGGCCGACGTGGGCAGCACGTTGCCCTCTGGGGTCACCTGCCTGGCGGCGATCACGCCTCCAACTACAGGGCCGTGTCAGATACTTCCGGTGCTGACGGTGAACTATCACCTGGTTGCTGTCGACAACCTGAACACCAGCCACACACCGATTCAGGCCCTGCTTCTGGACGTCGGCCATCTGTCTTATGGCAACCAGGGGTCGAAGGCTGCGGTGACCTCCGCTCAAGTCTCGGTGTCATTCGACAGTGGCGTGACGTGGCAGAACGTTCCGTCCCTGGGTGCGAACGGGCACTACGTCGCGCTGTGGCAGAACCCGGCTCCCCCTACTGGAGCTCATCCAATGCTCCGGGTGACTGCGACCGACGCCCTCGGCGGCACGATCACGCAGACGACAACCAACGCCTACACCGTCGCTCCCCGCTGAGTCAGAGGATTCCATGAACATCCGAAAGAGATCTGCGTTCGCGCGGAACCGCATACACATACTCGCGACCGCCGTCGCAGCCACCGCCATGGTTGCGGGCGTGACGGTCTCCGCCGAGGCAACTCCATCTGGCAGCCTGCAGGGCGCCGGAAACGTGAAGAACGCGTGTGGGCTCGCGAAGCCTGGCCGCGCGCGTTGCTTCGCTGAGATCCGCACCGATGTCCACGGAGGGAAGGGGGTGCGCGGCCAGGTAGCCGGCGCTGCTGCCACTCTGCCGCAGGGTTTGGGTCCCGCCGACTTGCGCTCGGCCTACAAGCTGCCCGCAATCGGTGGCCGGGGTCAGACTGTTGCCATCGTCGATGCTGGGGATGACGCAACCGCCGAGGCCGATCTTACGGTCTACCGGACGACGTACGGCTTGCCGGCCTGCACGACGGCGAACGGTTGCTTTCACAAGGTGAACCAGCGAGGCGCGACGACGCCGCTGCCGGCCGACCAGGGCTGGGGCGTGGAGATCGCCCTGGACCTGGATATGGTGTCGGCGGCCTGCCCACAGTGCCACATTCTGCTCGTCGAGGGTGACACGGCAGACTTCAATGATCTCGGGTTGTCGGTGAACACTGCAGTCAGCCTCGGCGCGAAGGAGGTGTCCAACAGCTACGGCGCGACCGAGCAGAACGGAGACCAGGTGATCGCGCCCTACTACAGCCATCCCGGCGTCGCGATCGTCGCCTCCTCGGGTGACTCCGGCTATGGCGTTGCGAGCGCGCCTGCGGCTTTTCCGAGCGTCGTCGCAGTTGGCGGCACCTCTTTGACCAAGGCTGCGAACGCGCGCGGCTGGACTGAGACTGCGTGGCGAGGTGCGGGCAGCGGCTGCTCGGCATGGTTCGCCAAGCCGGCCTGGCAGACCGACCCGAACTGTCCCGGTCGTATGGTCGCCGACGTCGCTGCTGACGCCGACCCGCAGACTGGGCCGGCCATCTATGGAACCACGGACGGAATCACCGGCTGGGGCATCGTTGGTGGCACGAGCGCGTCGTCTCCCTACCTGGCCGGCGTGATTGCGCTGGCCGGACATCCGCAGAGGTTCCCAGACGCGTCGTATCTGTACTCGCACACCAGCGGTCTCTACGACGTGGTCGGCGGCGCCAACAACGAGGTCCTGGACTGCGGCGGCGACTATCAGTGCAACGCCGTGGCCGGGTACGACGGTCCCACAGGCCTCGGGACGCCTCACGGGCTGGGAGCCTTCTAACAGGAACCCACGTTGAGCATGGCGGGGAAGGTTTCCGGGAAACTGGGAGTCTTCCCCCGCAGAAATGTCCGCAGACCGGCGGCACGCCGCCGGTGCATGACTCGTTCGAACTCGATCGGCTGTAGTCCGCCCGCGGCGCTGTGTCACGGTGCGTGTTGTAGAAGTCGCTGATCCAGGTCGTGATTCCGCGCAATCATTGCGTGGCTGCTCGGTTTCAGCCGGAACGATGTCACCGTCCTCGGCACTCGGTCCGTCGCCCCGCGGCAAACGTCCACGTCGACCGACCGCGTGGGGCGTTTGACTAGCGTCGCCGAATCCTGGCGATTGCCTGACAGGCCTCTGACAGTCTTTTGGTATTCCGCGCTGCTCTGATGGTCGTCGGCTCGGTTACTCACGCGACAGTGAATGGCGAGCCGTCCATCCTGCCATGAGCGAGGGAGTGGTTGATGCGCGTGCGAATGCGTAAGGCGCGACGAATACGGCGGTTGCCGGCAGTGTTTCCGGTGGTCGCCGCGATCGGGTTGGTCGTTCCAGCGAGTATGAATGCGGCCTTCGCGTCCGCGCCCGTGATGACGGGCGGACCTGTGGTTGCTTCCGTTCCGGCCGGGCGGGCGATGGTTGCTGACGCGCGCCCGAACTGGGCGATGTCGTCGGCGGACCGCGGTGGTGTCGCGGTCTCCGGCCAGCTGGATCTCCGAGTCTATCTCGCTGGCCGCGACCCGCAGGGGTTGGCCGCCTTTGACCGGGCTGTTTCCGATCCGCACAGCCCCAGTTTCCGTCACTACTTGACGCCGCAGCAGGTTCAAGCCAGGTTCGGGCCGACGACAGCGCAGATCAATGCGATCCGTACCTGGCTGGCTTCGGCGGGGCTAGTCGTGACCGGTGTCAACCAGCACTACGTGTCGGTGCACGGCACGGTCGCCTCTGCACAGCAGGCGTTCGGTGTCGCTCTTCATGACTACGCCGTTCAAGGCGGCTTGCACAGGGCGCCTTCGGGTGTCGTGAGCACTCCTGCTTCGGTGGCTGGCGCTGTGCTCGGCGTGACAGGTCTGGACGACGGCCTGCCCCGTGCTCACCCGGCAGACACGCTGCCGGGGCCGGAGCCGGTGACGTTGCGAGCCGATCCATGTTCGACATACTTCGGTCAGAACCAGGCCGTCGCCGAGCCGTTCACCTATAGCCATGTCGGTGTGTGGACTGAGTGCGGAATGACACCCCAACAGGTTCGTTCCGTATACGGTGCGGACTCGAGCGGTCTCACTGGTAGCGGTGTGACGGTCGCTGTGATGGACGCCTACGCCTCGCCGACCATCGGCTCGGACGTCAGCACTTACGCGGCGGCTCACGGCAGCGCCGGATTTCGAGCCGGGCAGTTCACGCAATCGCTGCCGGCCGCCTACAACGACGTCAGCGGATGCGGCGGGAATCTCTGGTACAGCGAGGAGTCACTCGACGTCGAGGCGGTCCACAACGTGGCGCCCGACGCGAACGTCGTCTACGTCGGCGCCGCGTCCTGCCACGACAGCGACCTCACCGACGCCCTGAGCCGCATCGTCGACAACCACTTGGCCGACATAGTCAGCAACTCCTGGGGGGACGGTGCTGAATCGGACGACACACCGGCCCAGAAGGCAGCCTTCGACCAGGTCTTCCAGCAAGCCGCTGCCGAAGGTATCGGTATGTATTTCGCCAGCGGGGACTGCGGGGCCGAAGACCCTGCGTCCTCATGCAACAGCGGGAACACCAAGGCGCAGCCGGACTTCCCGCCGGCGGATCCGTGGGTGACCGCGGTCGGCGGCACCAGCCTGGCGATTAATTCCAACGGCAAGGAATTGTTCCAGTCGGGATGGGGCAACATACTGTCAACACCCAACAGTAACAACTCCGGATGGACGCCAGCGCCGGGAAGCGGCTACCCGGCGGCCTTCGACGCGGGCTCCGGCGGCGGAACGAGTCCCGACATCCCCCAGCCGTCCTACCAGAAGAACGTTGTGCCCACCGCACTGGCCACGACGTTGCTCGACGGCACAACTACGCCCGGCCCCATGCGCGTCGTGCCCGACGTCGCAGCCGTCGCTGACAACAACACCGGCATGCTGGTCGGGCAGACCCAGCTCTATCCAGACGGATCCGTCCGTTACCACGAGACCCGTTGGGGTGGTACCAGCCTGTCCTCCCCGATCTTCGCCGGTATGCAGGCCCTGGCACAGCAGGCGCAGGGCGCGCCCATCGGATTCGCCAACCCCGCGATCTACGCGCGGTACGGAACCCCCGCATTCGAAGACGTCACCGACACTCCGTTCGGTCCCAACGTTCAGTTCGGCGTGGTCCGGAACAACTACACCAACTCCCACGATCCGAACAGTCCCATCACCACCCGACTGGACACTTTCGCCCACGACGGCCTGCTCCATGCCACACCCGGTTACGACGACGTAACAGGCGTCGGCGCACCGAGCCCGACCGGCTACCTCAACTCATACCGACGCTGAAAGGCTGACATTAGCTGCGAGGCGGACTGTACGGGACGATCGTGGCCCGCACAGTCCGCTTCGGTATGCCTACGGCGTTTCCCCGCTACGGACGGCAACACTGCGGCGCTTAGTCGTGGAGGTCACTCCTCGAATCGCAGTCGGTCATCGCAGCCAACAGGATTGCCAAGCACGCGCCCAAAGCATGCGCCTCGTTGCCGCGGCGGCTGTTGGTACTTACCCGTAGGTGGCGAGGAACATTTCCACTGCTGCGTCTGCAATGCGGTTGAGTTTGTCAGCCGGCGGCAGTGCGCTGGCTCCGGCGAACATGGCCTGGTTCATCGGCTGGTACATGACCAGTCCTGCGAACTGGTAGGCGGCGAGTGTCGGGTCGCTGAGATTGTGCAGGAGGCCGCGGTCGGCGAGGCCTCGCATCGCTTCGCCCAATTTCACCAAGGAGCGGTCGAAGCCGAGGTCGAACCAGGCTCTTCCGACTTCCTGGAAACGGTCGGCTTCGGCGATCACGAGTCGGCGCAGCCTTAAAACGTCCGGCTGCAGCAGGGTACGGAGGAAACCGTCTGCGAGGTCACGAAGGGCTGCGCGCACGTCATGCACACCCTCCAGAGTGTTGGCGACAGATTTGGACAGACCGTCGACCACTTGGAGCGTTGTGTCGAGCATGGCCTCGGCGAACAACTGCCGTTTGTCGGCGAAGTGTTTGTAGAGGGTCTGCTTGGAGACTGATGCGCGGGCGGCTACCTCGTCCGTCGTCGCGCCGAGGTAGCCGTGATGCACGAATACCGCAGTCGCCGCCTCGATGATCGCCTGCCGCTGGCGTTCGGACCGGCCTGGTTCCGAGGCGCCGGTCGTTTGACGATCCACGAGTCCTCCTGGGTGTCTCTTCCGCAGGTACTGTATAGTACTAAGCAAGGTCAGTACGGTACTGTACGGTACCCTCTGGGATTTGAACGAGGGGGATGGCGATGAGCAAAGTTCTCTCCGCGGATGGCACCTTGATTGCCTTCGATGCGAAGGTAGACGGCCAGCCGTTGGTTTTAGTTGACGGTGCCACCAGTTATCGCGGGGTCAATCCGACCTATGCGGAGGTGGGTGCGCTTTTTGGGGGACGGGTTCCGGGTGTATCCCTACGATCGCCGGGGACGTGGGGAGAGCGGTGATACCGAGCCGTGTGCGGTGCAGCGCGAGATCGAGGATGTGGCCGCTGTGATTTCGGATGCCGGCGCGCCGGCGATCGTGTGCGGTTCCTCCTCCGGGGCGGTACTGGCCATGGATGCCGCCGCCGGGCTGCCGATCGCGAAACTCGTACTGTTCGAGCCGCCGTTCGTGGTCGATGGCAGTCGCCCGCCGCTGCCTGCGGACTACGTCCAGCGGCTTGACGCATGCGTGGCGGATGGCCGACCCGGCGACGCGGCGGAGCTGTTCCTGACCGCCTCAGTCGGTATGCCGGTGGAGCACGTCGCGGGTATGTGGCAGAGCCCGTTCTGGCCGGCCTTGGAATCGGTCGCTCACACCATCGCCTACGACGGCCGCTTCATGGGGTCCACGATGTCTGGTGCGCCGTTGCCGGCTGATCGCTGGGCCACGGTGAATGTGCCCACTCTGGTCATGCATGGACGTGACACCGAGTCGTGGCTGATCGCCGCAGCGCAGGTGGCCGCCGACGTGCTGCCCACCGCTTTCCTGCAGGCAGTGGACGGAGCACAGCACAGTGTCGCCGCAGACGTGCTCGCGGCCGCACTCCGGCAATTCGCCTCAGCCGGGGACGCCGCCACGGACGTCGGGTAGGCGGTTCAGTTCTACGAGAAGGGATCCACGAAATGCGCAAGGTGTTTGCGGGACTTTTCAGCTCTCTCGACAGCGTGGTCGAAGCGCCTAACGAGTGGCAGCCCGCCTTCGACGAGGAGATGGGCGCGGCGTTGTCGCGGATGCTCGACCAGCAGGATGCCGTGCTGCTCGGCCGGGTGACATTCACAGAATGGGCCGGGTACTGGCCGGCGGCGACCGATGATCCCTTCGCGAGCTGGATCAACAGCACCCCGAAGTATGTGGCCTCCAGCACCCTGGACTCCGTCGACCGTTGGGCGAACAGCACTCTGATCAAAGGTTCGGTGGCCGACTTCGTCGAGGAGCTGCGTCGCCAGGAAGGCGGGACGATCGGCGTCGCCGGTAGTCCGTCGCTCGTACGATCGCTGGTTGACCTGGGGTTACTCGACGAACTCACGCTTATGATCAGCCCGGTCGTCGCTGGCGGGGGCCGCAAGCGACTGTTCGCCGACGACGCCGCGCTGACCAAGTTCGAACTCGTCGAAGCCCAGCCGACCAGCAGCGGCGCACTGATTGCGACCTACCGACCAGCACGATGAGTCGCTGAGACCTGCCTAAGTCGGGTCTGCGGGCCTGAGGACGGCTCGCTCGGTTCGTATCCAGACCGCTGCCGATATCGAGAGGGCATTGCGCAGTGCCAGTCAGGTGGTGCCACCATTTCATTGTGAATGGAAAGGTCGATGGCCAATTCCCCGCACGTGGCGTCCCAGCGTCTGTCGACGCGATCGAGATCCGCCGCTGGGGTGGCGCGAGCGGCACGTTGCTTAACTTCAGCGCGGACGCTGAATGCCCGTCTTCACCGGCCGAGATCGCGAGCTCGTCCAGCTGGTGGCAACCACTGCCCGACGGGACGTCCACACGAAGACAGCGATAATCTCGGCGATCGACTGGGCCGCGGAGCGGGTCAACGGCGTCGTTGCTGTCAACTGGCTCATAAGCGAGCCGGTTGACGTTGGAATGACAGCGCGATGGGACCAGTTTGGCACGAGCGTTGTGTAGCTTCGGCTCGTACGTGGCGTTCGTTCGGTGACCTCGGCAGGCAGCGTTTCGTTCGGTGTGAAAAGTTGCCGACGACCGACTACATGGTGCCAAGTGAAATGCCACCTCGTAGGTGAAGGCCGGAGTCTTGTGCGACGGGCTGACGACCATTCGCGCTCGTTCCTCCTGTTTGGCCTGCGGGTCAGTCAGGGTTGCGGCGGCAGGGAGACGATCGGCGATGAGCAGTGCTGGACTTGCGGTGAAGGTGCGGGCGTCGTCGCCGTGGGCGCCGCTGCGGATCGGAGTGTTCCGTGCATTGTGGATCGCATCGGTGGTATCGAACGTCGGTTCGTGGATGCACCTCGTTGCCGCGTCTTGGTTGATGACATCGCTGACGAGTTCAGCGGCGCCGGTGGCGCTGTTGTCGACGGCTAGCGCGTTGCCGAGTTTCGCTCTGGCGCTTCCGGCCGGCGCCCTTGCTGACATGCTTGATCGGCGGCGACTGATCCTCTTTACCCAGGCCTGGCAGCTCGCGGTTGCCGCGATCCTCGGGGTCTTGACGCTCTATCACATCACCAACCCTGCTGTTCTTCTTGGGGCGACGGTTGTCCTGGGAGTCGGCACGACGCTTGGTATGCCGGCGTTCAGCGCGATTACCCCGGAACTGGTCAGCGGCGAGGAGTTGCCAGCAGCCATCAGCCTGAACTCGGTGGCCGTGACGTCATCGCAAATGATCGGGCCGGCCATCGGCGGCGTGATGGTGGCCTGGATCGGCTCTGGAGGGGTGTTCTTGCTGAACGCCGCCTCGTTCCTGAGTGTTCTCGCGGTCGTGTACGCGTGGCGTCGCGCGAAGGTATTGAGCACGCTTCCGCCGGAACACCTGAGCAGCGCGATACGGAGCGGCATGCGCTACGTCGGGAATGCCCCCGAACTGCGGGCCGTCCTGGTCCGAGCCGCGGCTTTCGTCGCTTGCTATAGCGCATTGCCAGCCCTGCTAGCGGTCATAACCCGCACGCGGTTGCATGAAACGGCATCGGTGTACGGCATCCTCCTCGGGGGGCTTGGCATCGGGGGCGTCGTTGGGGCGCTGGTACTGCCCCGAATACGCGGCCGACTTACCCCGGACCAGATCACCATGGTATTCAGCGCGCTATACGCTGTATGCCTGGTAACTCTGGCGCGCTTGCATACGTTCCAGGCGGCGTTCGTCGTGCTCTTTTTCGCTGGACTCGCCGGTATGGGAGTGATGTCGTCACTGAGCATCGCCGCTCAATCCGTTCTTCCGGCATGGATCCGTGGCCGGGGGCTGGCCATCTTCCAACTGGTTTTCCAGGTCGGGTTCGCCGCCGGGGCGGCCGTCTGGGGAGTACTGGCAAACGGCAGGGGACTCACGACTGCGCTCACCGTCGCAGGCATCGCACTCGTCGTTCAGATGGTGCTCGGTATCCGGTATCGGCTCACCGCGGCCGAGGACGTCGACGTGGAGTTGGTCGGTCAGATGGAGCCTTACGTTCCGGTCTCCCTTGCGCCGGACGATGGGCCGATCATGCTCACGGTCGAATACCGGATTCCAGCCGAACACCTTGATGAATTCTTAGGCCACGCCGCCGAGCTGGGACGGGCCCGACGCCGTGACGGAGCGATGCATTGGGGTTTCTACTCCGATCCCGAGGATCCCGAACGTCACGTCGAGACCTTCGTGGCATCGTCGTGGAGCGAACATCTGCGCCAGAGTCAGCGGCTCACAGGTGCCGACGCGGCCGCGATCGCACGTGTCAGGGCCCTGCATATGGGCGAAGCAGATCCTCCCGTCAAGGCACTGATAAGCGATCGTCTCAAAACGCGGACATAGTACTCCAGTGGTCGTTCATGACCATCGAGTTCAGGAGTCTTCCCTCGCAGTTGTTCCCGGCCGTCGGCTGGCCCTGGTCCCGGTAGTCGCGCTGTTCCTAATCCTGTAGCGCCGCATCGTCGCGGCGTCCGTGGCAGCCTCTGACGAGGCCTACACCAAGACCTGTCGGCATCGCGGTTGCCGACCAGCCTGGCAGCGTCTGATTCCCATCGGTCTTCCGTCCGGCGTGTTCCACCGGCCTTTCATCACCCTCGGGCAGCCCACGAGCTGGACATCGCTCTGGTTCCGGTGTTGCTCGGGCGGGGCCGCCGGCTGTTCGAGAACATGCTGGCGAAGCACATCGAGTTGGGACCCACCCGTGCCTTCCGCAGTCCAGGCGTGCAGCAGGTGCGCTACCGGGTGCGGCAGGCGGGGTGGTCAGCATGGATGCTTCTAGGGTGATGGCCGTGACGGGGTACATCGAGGTGGCTGGGCTGCACACTTGGCATGAGGTGGTCGGCGAGGTACTCGGTGATGGACAACTCCTCTGGCAGGGTGGCCGGAGACGAGCTGGTGGCGTACCTGAACACGCCGGAGGCGATCAAGTTCTTGCGCCGGGGTTACGACACGGTTTCTCCGGACGGGCCTGACTACTTCTCCGTCGTCACGCCAAGATGCTGCACATGATCGTCGCCGAGCCCGAGATCGTACTGGATACGCTGGCAGGCATCACCTCCCCGGCACTTGTGCTTCAAGGCGATCGAGACGAGGTCACCATTGAGCATTCCATGGCCGTCGCTGCTGCGCTTCCCGAGGCGCGCCTGGCAGTGCTACCGGGCGCGCACACCCTCCTGCTTGACTACCCGGAGTTGGTCAACCAGCTGATTATCTCGTACCTGCGGGGGACTGGGATTTCATCCTCGGCTGAACACGCCGACCGAGGTATGGCCGGCCTGTGACGTCCATACCCTGTCGCGCGCGAGGTCACCCTGCTCATGCCTGCAGGTCGTGGGCGCGGAAAAGGACGGCGTGCTCGACGTTCATGGCCTTGCCGCTCGCCGCGGTGAACTCGGGGATGAAGTCTTCGGGGGCGGGATGGTCGGGGAGAGCGGCCAGGTAGGCGGCATGCGCCTGGAGCGAGGCGATGCCGCGGCGCAGCGGCTCACCCGTGACCTCGACGCCATGAGTCGCGGAGTCTGCATATCCGGAGACGATGAACCAGCGCACAGAGTGCGGTTCGAGGCCCTCGCCGTCGATCTGCTCCGGGAAGACCCACCGGTTGCCCGCGTCGCGCACCGCGTCGACGTCGCGAGCCCGGCCACGCGGTGGTCGGCCTGGTCGAAGCCATAGGGCGTCTCGATCTGGTAGCCGGTGCCGAGTACGACGTCGGGCTTGAAACGGCGGATCTCCCGGCAGATGTCGCGTCGGAGGTCGAGGCCGTAGACGAGGACGCCGTCCGGGTGTTCGAGGACGGTCAGGTGCTCGACGCCGACCACGGCGCAGGCGGCCCGCTGCTCGGCGACACGCATACCGGCCGTCTCGGCGGGAGGGTTGGGCATGCCGGCTTCACCACGGGTGAGCAGGAGATAGCCGACCACGATGCCGCTCGCGGTCCAGCGGGCCACGGCTGCCGACACGCCGTACTCCATGTCGTCGGGGTGCGCGACGACGCAAAGCACGCGCCGGAAGGAGTTCTCGGGCAGGGCAGGTAAGGTCATCCTGACCATCTTTCCGCGTTGAGGACCGTTGGCCGCCGTATTGAACGTGTCGACCGTATCGAACGTGCCGACGTGCTGGCCCCACATGAACGCCACCCACGCTTGCCAGCCGCGAAGGTCGGCGCGGCTCACGCGATGACCGCCTCGCATCGAGAAAACGCAGCGGCTATGCCGCTTGTCTTATATATAGCCCGTCGGAGCCGTCGACCCCTGCGATCAGGGGCTCCAGCATCGCCCAGCCGGACACGCTTCTGACGTCGCCGGCTACCAAGGACGGCTTGGTCCGGACGTTCTCCAGGGATTTCGCCAGCCGCTGCACCTCTTGGGACCGCTCACCCGTCAACCCGGTGCGGGTCCAGGTCAGGTCCGACAACTCCCGGATCGGCTCCTGTGGCACGAACGACCCGCACAACACCCCCTGCGCCCCGAGCCGAGCAGCCACTGCGCGTCGGAAACGTCGGTCTTGTGCCCAGGGCCGTTCGTCACGTGCCGAGCGCTGACCAGCATCACCTCAAGACTGTCCTTCAGCGCGGAGCAGAACGGCTTCCACTCCATGTCGGCCTCCACCACCACCAGCGCGAATCCGACGGCGATCAGGTGGCATGACCTGGGACCAATCCCTCACAGCCAACCGACCGTGCCGGAGCTACGAGGGCGGCTGTTGTCTGTGCGTGAGTTCAGCGGCCTCGGCACGCGCCAGGGCGGCCCTTCTAGTGCCGCATCAGGCAACGTTCGCCCTGGTGACGATCTGACGTAGCCGGGTGTCGTCGGCATGTCGGTTTCGCCAGATGATGTAGCGGCGGAT
>NZ_JBGCCM010000051.1:0-77468 GCF_041262085.1 Catenulispora sp. GAS73 | reverse complement strand
GCTCCCGGCTCCCGGCTCCCGGCTCCCGGCTCCCGGCTCCCGGCTCCCGGCTCCCGGCTCCCGGCTCCCGGCTCCCGGCTCCCGGCTCCCGGCTCTAGATACTTATTGTATCCCATACCATGGGGAAGAGTGACAAGTGGGGCATCAAGGTCGTGCAGGAAGCCACCGTGGCTCGCGGATACAGCCAATCCGAAGCGGTGCCTGCGGGCCTTGCCCCAGTCAAGGCCGACAAGTCCGCGTTTCTCAAAGAGAGCTGAGATACCGTTCCGGAACGGTGACGAGCCGGTGCAAGTGAACGCGAGTCCGAGGCGGGGATCGCCAGCAAAGGCGGGCACCACATCCAGCAGTCGTGTCGCGGCAGTGACGTTGTGTACTACGAAAAGTACGGAGCTTTCCGCGCGGAAGGGGAAGGTATTCCACTTTGGAGCTTCCTCCGCAAACGGGACACGCTTCCAATCCGACGAGTTCACCAGCATTCCGCTCCTTAACCAATGTCCGGTCACCATAGCGTGTGCCGGCGCGCGGGATTCGCTGCACTGTACGGCCGTGATGCCGTAACGCCGCGTTGCGAAGAGCACAGAGGGTTAGAAGCTGGGGCCTCGCCCAGGGCTCGACCCGCCACCTGGTGAGACGCCCGCGTACCGAATGCCCGGGCAGAGGGACAGGATGCCGACGGCCACCGTCGAGGTTGGACTGGTGTCACGTCCGCGCTGGTGGTGTACGGGGTCGCTAGCGAGTGATCCTGTTTGATCTGGACTTGGACGCAGGAGCGTTGTCGGTGGCGCGCCAGCGGCGGGCCGCCGGATGGTTGATGACCGCGCCGCCGAAGACCCGTGCTGGCATCCGGTACGTGGCGCTGGACCAGACCAGCGTGTTGCCGCGTTGCGCCAGCACCGTCACCGGCAGAAGCCACGATGATCGGGCAGGGCTGGAGCGAGTCCGGGCATGTGTTCACCTTCCCCAGCAGTCGGCCGCTGTCTCCGGACCGGCTTACCCGCACCTTCGCGGCTCTGGTCCGCGTCTCAGGGCTGCCGCCGGTCGCGGTCCACGGGCTCCGTCATGGTGCGGACACGATGGCTTTGGCCGCCGACGCCGGACTTAAGACGGTGCAGGCGATGCTCGGCCACTCCTCGATCTAGGTCACCGCTGACATCTACTCCGCCGTCCTGCTATAGACGGCGCATCATTCCGGGTGGGTAGTGGACGCCGCGCTCCGCGGACTTCAACGTGGTGGTGGGGCAAACAAGGGTCGTGATGGAGTTCTTCGACGCCTTGGCGGACATCGAACGTGTGGTGAGGCCCGCCGAGCTCGATGAACTGGCACAGTGTGCGTTGGCCGCCTTCGAGACCGTGGAGTACACCGCCAACCGAATCAAGACGTGGCACGGATCGCTGCCACCATGATCATCACGGTGTGGGTGCCGAAAATGCCCCCGAAGCGAGCTGTGCAGTCGGGGGTCTCGAACGCTGCGATTAGGCAGAGGGGCCGTAGCGGTGCCCGGGAGGGCTGGGCAGCCTTCACATAGGCCGCCCGGCCCGCCGCCGATTTACATTGGCCTGGGCTCGGCAACAGCATCCAGGCTTACAACGGCTGCATGCGGTCCTCGATCGGGATGGTCACGCCCGGTATTGGACTCGGTGGTGTAGGCGTTGCCCGATGTGCTGCTGATCCCGAGCCGTGTCATCGGCGACGCGTTGCTCCCCGACGGCACCCCCGGCAGAGCAACGAGCAATCGGGGCAATCCGGCAACCACTTCCGGGACATCCTGCGGCTCGGCGCGATTGAGCGCATCATGGGCGACGCGCGCGACAAGCCACGCTCCGATCGCTGCCAGCAAGACCGTCGTCCCACACGCGACGGTGAACGCCACCACCAATTCGACCTTCCCTCCCGATACGACGAAGGCCCAGCACCGATTTCGGTGCCAGGCCTCACGAACAACCCGGTGCGAAGATCACAAAACCCCGCTGCCGGAAACCCGGGCGGGGTTGCAACCTCCATTCGAGCACACGAATGCCCGAACACTTGAAGTTTAGCATAACTCTGCGATGCAGCACCACTCCTCCCGTGAGCAGGGCAATTCCGCGGGCGGTCCAAACCCGACGTGGCCCTGAGGCCGTACCGGACTGGTCGAGGCCCTGCCATTGTGCCGCGATCGTAGGAGGTGTAGGCGCGGATGTCGGGAGCGCGCTACCGACTGAATGGTCTGTCGCGGGTTTGAGTTCGCGTGCTCGCGAAGGTAACGCGCGGAGCTGCTCCGTCTCTACGCCAGGTGTACGACGCCCTCCTCGGGGCGGTCCAGGTCGGCGTAGGCGGATCCGAGCAGCCGGTGCGCGTGTATCCGAGGACTGGGATCGGCCATACGGAGAGCGGCGTCCATGGCCAGTTGCCACACCTCTGTGCGCCAGCCGTGGCGGACAGCGATCTGCTGGATGGCCAACAGGTTGGCGTGCTCGGCGTCGAACTAGGCGACCGCGGCCTGCATGTCGGGCAGCGGCAGGGAGCGTGCACCGGGGACAGGCGGGTCGAACCGGGACGGTTCAGTTCTTGGTTCAGGCGGTCTTTTTGGCTGCGTGGGAGCGCGGCCGATCCGGTGAATTTGGTGCCGGTGCCGTGAAGCTCTGCCATGGAGCCTTCCGATAGGTAGCGGCGGTCGCCATTCGTCGTGCAGTTTGGCCAGGACCGCGCTGGTGAGGCATTGCAGCGCTGCGGAGTTGGGGAAGACCTGGACGACGTCGGCTCGGCGTTTCACCTCGCGGTTGAGGCGCTCCAACGGGTTGGTCGACCTGATCTTCTCCCAGCGCGTGTCCGGGAATGTGGCGTAGGCCGTGATGTCGGATTCGGGGTGCAGGGGCATCTCGGTACGGACCCTATTCCACGGTCGCCAGAACCGCGCGGACGGCTTCCGACTCCGGGACTCCCAGTTCGGTGAAGATTCGCAGGGCTGCCTCCAGATGCCGGCGCGCACCGTGCGAGCCTTCAGCGGCGAGGAGTGCCGAGGCGATGCCGAACTCGGCGTGGGCCTGTTCATAAGGGTTCGCGCCGTCGGCTAGGGCGAGAGCAATGGTGTGATGGTGCAGTGCCGTCGCGGTATCGCCAAGGGCGATATGGGTCTGGCCCAGGCCGTTGTGGACGGCATGCTCGTTTCCCGGCTGGTGGAATTCGTGGCAGACGGCCAGCGCCTGCGAGTACCGCTCCAGCGCGGTGGTCGGGTCGCCTTGCCGAAGGTGGATCTGACCCAGTGTGGTCAGTGCCCCGACCTCGTCGTTCCGGTCGCCGTTGGCGCGGGCCAGGGCCAGGGCTCGGTGGGCGTAGCGGTCGGCGCTCTTATAGTCGGCCAAGTGCGCGTGGACCGCGGCCATGGCCTCGCAGGTGTTCGCGAGCAGGTACTGGTCGCCCAGTTCCTCGGCTGCGGCCAGGGCTCGGTGCAGGAAGCTCAGCGCTTCGTCCTCGCGGCCGAGGCGGTGATGGAAGCGGCCGAGATTGTCCAGAATCATGGGCTGGCCGTGCTGGTCTCCGGAAGCGATGCGCGCCTGCAGGACCTCGGTGAACAGGCTGATCGCCTCCTCATACCGGCCCATGTCGCCGGCCAGCAGGGCGGCGTTGCCCAGAGCGGTGAGTTCGCCGTGTTGGAAGCCGATTTCGCCGAAAGCCTCCGCTGCCAGCCGGTAGTTCTCGGCGGCGGCTTCGAGACGGCGCAGGCGGTAGCTGGCCGCGCCGATACCGTTCAGCGTCACGCCCTCGCCCCGGCGGTCGCCGACGGCGCGGCGCAGCGTCAGCGCCTGCTGGAAGTGTTCGAGCGCTGTTTCGTAGCGGGCGGTCGCGTCGTACGCGATGCCGAGCAGGTGTTGCAGTTCGGCCTGGGCGAACCGGTCGTCGAGCCGCTCGGCCGCGGCCATGGCGTCGGCGAGAGTGCCAAACCAGCTGTCGAGGTACCTGCGGGTATAGAAGAACATCCACAGCGAGTGGGCCAGTTGCCAGGCGTGGACCGGCCACTCGTCCTGCGTGCCGAGCCGGACGGCGGCCACCAGGACCGCGTGCTCGGCCTCCAGCCACGCGCCGGCCGCGTCGACGTCGTCGAAACGCAGCGGCGTCGACAGCGCGGTCGGCGTGGGATCGGGCATGGTCCGCCGGTGGGGGTTGATCAGGTCCATGCTTGCGTTCGTGGTGGCCAGCAGCCAGTCGAACAGCCCGGTGAGGGCCACGTGGCGCTGGCCCGCCGTCTCGGTGGCGCAGGCGAGTTCGCGGGCGTATGCGCGCAGCAGATCGTGCATGCCGTATCTGCCTCCGACGCCGCGCTGGAGCAGATAGGTGTCGGCCAGGTGGTCGAGCAGCCCACGGGCCTCGGCGACCGGGACACCGGCTGCGGCGGCGGCTCCGTGCGCGTCGATGTCAGGCCCAGGACATAATCCGAGCAGTCGGAACAGCCGGGCGGCCGGTTCGGACAGGGCGCGGTAGGACCAGGAGAACACGGATCGGACATCGGTGAGCGGGTCACCGGTGGCGTCCAGAACATCCAGGGTCCTGCCGACATCCTGAAGATCTTCGACGAGCTCGGCCAGGCTGGCGCGCGGGCGACTGGCAATCCGTTCGGCCACGATCCGCAGCGCCAAGGGCAGCCCAGCGCACAACCTGACCAACTCGCCACAGGCATCGGGTTCCGCCAGCACTCGCTGGTCGCCCACCAGCCGGCCGAGCAACTCCCGCGACTCCTCGACCGGCAGCCGGTCCAAGTCCAGTCGGCGGGCTCCGTCCCGGGCGACGAGGCCCGCGAGCGCGTCCCGGCTGGTGACCAGGACCAAGCACTCCGCGCTGCCGGGCAGCAAGGGGCGGATCTGGTCCACGGTGCGGGCGTTGTCCAACACGATGAGGGCGCGTTTCCCAGACAGCAGGCTGCGATAGCTCATGGCACGCTCCTCCAGCCCCGGCGGAACCGTGTCGACGCCGAGCGCCCGGAGGAAAGAGCCCAGTACAGTCGTGGCCTCCAGAGGTTCGCCCGGCCCGTAGCCGTGAAGGTTCGCGTACAACTGCCCGTCGGGGAACCGGTCGGCCACCTGGTGCGCCCAGCGCACTGCCAGCGCGGTCTTGCCGACACCGGCGGTCCCGGCGATGGCCGAGATCACGACTGCTGAGCTGTGGCCGCCCTTGAGCAGTCCGTCGAGTTTCTTCAAGTACGTCTCGCGGCCGACGAAGGCCGCGACGGCGGCCGGAAGCTGTCGAGGCCCGGTGGCGCGCTCGGCGCCGACCGGTCGTGTCTGGTCGGCGATGGCACGCTCCCAGGCCGTCGCCCACTTCCGCGCTTCGGCCGGTGTGGCTCCCAGCGCCAGCACGACCGCGTCCGCCACGTCGACCGGCATGATCGTCGCCCCGGAAAGGTAATCGGACAAGCTGCTGCGGGGCACGCCACTAGCGGAGGCGAGATCCCGCAGAGACAGCCGGGCCCGTCCCGTCCCCCGTGCCGCCCGCACCCGCCATGTGTTCAGCTTGGCCAGCAGACCTTGCACCGTATGCGGATCGTCGTCCATACCCTGCCCCCGTGTGGGTACCAAAGACCTCTGACATGTCACGGAGCGCCTTCCCCGGCTGTCCGGGGATGTCCGGGACTGTCCGGACCCGGCGGCTCACGGCAATCGCGCTGCGACAGTGGGTGCCGGGCATCGCAAGCCCACCATAAACGGTGCTGTGCGACTTTCGCCTTGGTAGCTGCGAGAAGGGGGACCATCAGGATGCGCAGACGTCTGACGGTAAGGAAGCGGCTCGTAGTGAGCCTGCTGACAATGGGTGCAACAGTCACGACGGTCACCTTCGCGGCTCCCGCCGCCCAGGCCTGGCCGGGCGCGCCCTATCTGAGCTATGGCGACACCGGAGAGGGCGTTGCGTGTGTGCAGTGGCTCTTGGACTGGTGGCACTACGACACCACCGGTGGCAAGTACTACCTGGACCAGGACGGGATCTGGGGGCCCGCCACCGACGCCGCGGTGCGGAGCTTCCAAGACGCGGAATTCGGCACCGACGACGGAATCGTCGGGCCGCAAACCGGTGCCGCGTTGTGGGCCGTTCCGCGCAAATCGGGCAGCATGTCCGGAAGTGACTGCTACTTCGACATACCGACCTGAGGGTGACTCAGACCGGCCCTGACTGATGGGCCGCCCGTAGGCCCTCAGGGTGAGCAATCGAGCCGGGGCCGACGAATCGCATCGTCGGCCCCGGCGCTCTGCCGCTATGCACGCGAGTTGATTCAGGGGGAACACTGTGCGTTCATCGATTCTGGCCGGTCTCACCGCGGCCGTGCTGTTCGTGACCGGTATTGACTTCGTGCATCCAGCGTCGGGCGCGCCTATACGGACGGATGTACCGCGGGTGGGCACGGCGGCGTCCCTGCCCTTGGTCCCGCCGAAGCCCTTGCCGATCCCGGCGTCGGCGAAGGCCGCCTCGGCCAAGGCCGATCACAAAGTCACGGTCCTGCCGGCGCCCGGGCCGTCCCAGCAGTCCCCGCAGTTGCCGGAGCCATCGCGCCCACCGGCCTCGGGGCCGGCTGCGGACAAGCCCGCACCGCCTCCGGCACGACACCCGCACGGTTCCTACGTTCCGCTCCCCGGCCCGGTGCCGTCTGCGCAGCACCTTCAGGCCAGCCTTCCTGCAACGGAGCCGTCGAACACGCCCCCGAGGAAGGCGAGTCGGCGGCATACGGGGCCAATCACGGCGGATGACGCCGCGACTCCAAGCGCACCGACCGGGGTGACAGGCGTGGCGCGGGACAGCGCCGTGCGGGTGTCGTGGACCGCGCCGGCCGACGACGGTGGAAACGCGATCACCGACTATCTGGTGACGGCGAGCCCGGGTGATGCGACGGCTTACGCGTCCGCGCCGGATACGTCGGTGTTGGTCAGCGGGCTGACCAACGGTACGGCGTACACCTTCACGGTCGCGGCGGAGAACGGGCAAGGGACCGGTGCGGCCTCGGCGCTGTCCGCGCCGGTGACACCGCAGCCGGCGGTCGCGGCGTCACCGGTGCAGAACCTCACCGTCCTCCCGGGCAACGGGCAGGCCACGGTGAGTTGGCAGCCGCCCGCCTCGGACGGCGGAGCGGACCTGACCTCGACGATCGTCATGCTCACCGAGGTCTCGGACAACTCCAGCAGCTACGTGCAGGTCGCCGTACCGACCACGACAGCCACCATCGCGAACCTGATCGACGGCGCCGCATACACCGCCACCGTCTGGGTGCAGAGCAGCGCTCTCATCTCTGGTGCGACGGTCGTGTCGCCGCAGTTCACGCCGAAGGCCGGGCCGCAGCCCGGGCCTCCGGCGTTGGTGATGGCCACACCCGGCGTCGCGCAGGCCACGGTCAGCTGGACCGCGCCCGCGGACGACGGCGGATCGCCGGTGACCGGCTACACCGTCACCACCTACGACCGGAACAACGCGGTCGTCGGCACGCCGATCAGCGCGACCGCCGCGACCACCACCGCGACGGTGACGGGTCTGACCAACGCAGCGTCCTACTACTTCGGCGTGACCGCCGCGAACAGCGCGGGAACCGGGCCGCAGCTGTACTCCACGCCAGTCACCCCAGCCGGTCCGCCTGCTGCGCCTACCGATGTGACCCCCCACCCCTCGAACCGGTCGGTGTACGTTTCCTGGACGCCTCCGGCGAACGACGGCGGCAGCCCGGTCACGTCCTACGTCGTCACGGCTGTCGGGACGTCGAGCACGCTCACCAAGACCGTGAGTTCGCCGAACGCGCTGTTCTCGGGCTTGGAGAACGGCACCGCCTATACGTTTTCGGCCACCGCTGCGAACGCGGTGGCCGGCAGCGGTCAGTCCTCCGCTCCCTCCTCGGCGGTGGCGCCCACCGGCCAGAGCACTCGGCCAAGCGGAACCCTGGTGCGCTATCCCCAGCCCCAAAGCCCCACCCCGGACACCCGGTACGTGGAGGCGCGCCAGCTGCCGGTGATGTCAGGGAACGGGCGATACATCTTCTACTACGGCGCCCTGTACGCCGAAAACCTGGACGGCAGCGTTCGTAACCAGGTCAGGAACGGCTGGTACCGGTACGATCTGTCGACCGCGACCACTGACACGGTCTGGGAGTACCCGGTCGGCACAACCTACCCGATTCCCCAGGGCCGCCAGTTCGACCGGTTCGGGGAACGGATGTCGCCGGCGGTCGCGAGCTATGACGGGCAGGTCTTCGCCAGCCAGTCGGGCCCGAACGCGAACATGTACGTGTGGCGGGCCGACACCGGCCAGGTGACGTTGGCCAGCGCCAATGCCTCCGGTGGGCCGACCACCGGTTACGTGGGGGCGCCCGCGCTGTCGGCCGATGGCAGCACCCTGGTGTTCGCGATCCAGGAGAACGCCGACATGGCCGACCACACCGCCTGCCCCGCATACGGTAGCCACTACGGCGACATGGACCGGGAACTGGTGCAGGGCGGCGGCGACATCTACCGCTTCGACACCGCCGGAAAGGTGCTCACCCGAATTCGGTTGAGCATGACGGCGCTGGCGCCGGACCCGACAGCGCCGATGCCTTGCATGGTGCCCACGCCATGGGAGCCCGCCGCTGTTTCGGCGGACGGGCGCCGGATCGCCAAGGAGGTGGATTACTGGGGTCTCAAGGTCGCTGATGGTCTGCAGTGCCCTGGCGGCGGCTACGAACCGACGATGTGCGGCTTCACTGAACAGCTGGGGGTCTTCGATGTGGCCTCGGACGGTTCGACGACCGGGACGTGGCTGGCTCGACAGTTGACGCCTGCTTCTCCCCCGGACGGGGCACAGGGTTACACGTGGATGCCGCGAATCGGCATGAGCGACGACGGCAAGACGGTCGGGGCGGTGCTCAGAACGTTTCCCACGGACCGACCCGAACAGGACAGCCTGGTCACCCTCGACCCGGCCGCACCGAACGCGGCGCCGGTGGCGGTCGCCGGGATCAAGTGGCCTGATGACTGGGGACTGACTGGCGACGGCAAGAAGTTCCGGGTCGGAATCCGGCCCGGCGGCTGGTACGACCAGGCACCGCAGGCTGGCGTCATCGACGTCGCCAGTCGCAGCTTGACGGTCGCCTCACAGGTCAACGGGGCCCTCGCTGACGCCCAGCCCTCCTTCGCCAGGCTCGCGTCCAACGCTGTCGACGCGACCGCCCGCAAGATGGTCATGGACACCACCTCGCCGAACATGCTCGGCGTCGGCGGCTGCCAGCCCGATCCCGTGGGTGGGTCCGGCTGCGCACCAGATCTCGTCGTCGTCGATCTGCTCACCGGTGCGGTCGGCATGCTCCCCAACCAGACGCTCGGCTGCGGATGCGGCAGCAGCTTGGCAGCCACCGCCGCGTTGCAGAACTTCGCCGGCGACCCGGTGAACACCGCCACCGGTTCCTACACCGAGTCCGTCGACGACGCCTCGCTGCCCGGGGTCGGACTGACCTTCGACTTCCGGCGCGTCTACAACTCGGCCGCCGCAGGTGTGTCCGGTCCGCTCGGGCCGGGTTGGACCCACCCGTACGCGATGTTCCTGAGGGTCGGCGGTAACGGCGACGCGACGCTCACGGCCGAAGACGGGGCCCAAGCCGTGTTCGTCAAACAGGCCGACGGATCATTCCAGGCACCGCCGGGCGTGGGCGCGACCTTGGCTACGGGCTCCGGCGGCTACACGCTGACGCTGCCCGACACCCAGGTCGACACCTTCAATGCCACAGGCCAGTTGGCCGCGATGCGGGATCGCGACGGCAGGGCGCTGACATTCGGCTACTCCGGCGGCCTCCTCACCAGTGTCACGGACAGCGGCGGACGGAAGGCCGTCCTCGGGTACGACGGCGCGAACCGGATCGCTTCGCTGACCATGCCCGACGGCCGTGTCACCGGCTACGGCTACGACGGCCCCGGGCGGCTGACCTCCGTCACCGATCCGGCCGGGAAGACCACCACGTACGCCTACGACGCCGACAACCGACTGATCACCATCACCGATCCCGACGGGCACCCGCAGGTACAGAACGCCTACGACCCCGCGACCGGCCGGGTTACCGGCCAGACCGAGGCCGGGGGCGCCGAGCCCCGGATGGCCTGGGACGCGGCCGGCGAAGTGGCCACCGTCACCGAGGACGGTGGCCGGGTCAGCAAGGACTACTACTCGGGCAACGTGCTGATCGCCCACGTCGACCCGGCTGGCGGCCGCACCAGCTACGGCTACGACGCGGAACTGCACCTGGTCGCGGTCACCGACCCGGCTGGGAACACCACGACGATGGCCTACGACGCGGTTGGGAACATGACCAGCCGCACCGCGCCCTACCCCCTGTCCTACACCGAGTACTGGACTTACGACTCACACCGCAACCTGCTGAGTTACACGGACGGGAGAGGCAACAAGCGGGTCAACACCTATGACACGGCCAACCGCGTCATATCCTCCACCGATCCCGAGGGCGGTACCTACACCTACGGCTACACCACCGGCGGCCAACTGGCCACGGTGACCGACCCGATCGGCAAGGCGACCTCCAGCACATACGATTCCGCCGGAAACCTCACCAGCAAGACCGATGCGCTCGGCAACCTCACCACCTATGCCTACGACGCAGCGGGTCACCTGACGGCCGTGGTCGACCCCCGGGGCAACGTCGCCGGTGCGGATCCGGCCAAGTTCACCACGGCGTACACGTACGACGCCGCAGGCCGGGTCGCCACGATCACCGACCCTGACGGCCGCACGACGACCGACAGCTATGACCCGGCCGGAGACCTGACAGCGCAGAAGGATCCGGCCGGGAACACCACCACCTACGTCTATGACACTTTCCATCGGCAAGTCGGCAAGACCGACCCGAACGGGCACACCACCACCACGACCTACAGCCCGCAAGGCGAACTGCTGTCGTTGACCGACGCGGTGGGCGCCAAGACGACGTACACGTACGACACGTCGGGACGCCTGACTTCTATGACAGATCCGCGCGGGAATGTTCAAGGCGCGAACCCCGCCGCCTACACCACGGCCTACACCTACGACGCGAACGGCGACCAGCTCAGCTCCGCCGACCCGCTGGGGCATGTCACGCGCCAGGTGTACGACGCGCTCGGTCGGGTGGTGGCGACGATCGATCCGGCCGGCGGGATCACCGTGCGGGCCTACGACGCGGACGGCAACGTGATCGCCTCCACCGATCCCGCCGGTGCCACCACGGCCGATGTCTTCGACAAGAACAACCGGCCCGCCTCGGTCACCGACCCGACCGGCGCGACAATCCGCTACGCCTATGACGCCGACGGTCGCACTCTCAGCGAGACGTCCCCGCTGGGCGAGACCACGTCGTGGACCTACGACGCGGACGGGCACATACTCACCGCCGTCGACGCGCGGGGCAACGTCGCAGGGGCCGACAAGGCGGCGTACACGACAACGTACGGCTATGACGCTGCCGGGAATCAGATCGCGGTCACCGACCCGCTCGGCCACAAGACCGCCTTCGCCTTCGACCCCGCGAATCTCACCACCTCGGTCACCGATCCGGCCGGGAACATCACCGCCTACGGCTACGACGCGGCAGGCCGGCGGTCCGCGGTCACTGATGCCCGCGGTCACACCACCACGTCGGCCTTCGACCCGGCCGGAAACTTGACCGCCACAGTGGACCCGCTGGGAGACAAGACTTCCCACACCTATGACGCGGCGGATCGCCAGGCCACGATGACCAGCCCGCGCGGCAACGCGCCCGGAGCGACCGCGGCGACGTACACCACGGCCTACGGCTACGACATGTCAGGGAACCGCGTCACAGTGACCGGTCCGACCGGAGCGGTGACCACCACCTCCTACGACGCCGACAGCCGAGTCGTCTCGGTCACCGACCCGCTCGGCCATACCATGACGACCGTCTATGACGCCGCCGGCGACGTCAGCTCGGTCAAGGAACCGGACGGAGCGACCCGGAGCAACGTCTACGACAAGGGACACCGGCTCGCCTCGGCCACCGACGCGCTGGGCAAGACCACGACCTTCACGAGAGACCCGGCGGGCCGCCTGCTCATCCAGACCGCGCCGATGGGCGATGTGAAGTCGTGGACTTACGACGCCGACGGCCGGACGGTCAGCTACACCGAACCGCGCGGCAACACAGCGGGTGCGAACAAGGCCGCGTACACCACGACCTACGGCTACGACGCCGCCGGGAACCAGACCACGGTCACCGACGCCCTCGGCCACACCGCCACCACATCCTGGGACGCGACCGGTGCCAAGTCCGCCGTCACCGACCCGAGCGGACGCACCACACGGTACGCCTACGACGTTGACGGTCGCCTCGTCTCGGTCACCGACCCGGCGAACGCCGTCACCGCCTACACCTACGACTCGGTCGCCAACCCACTCACCCGGGTGGATGCCGACAACCACACCACCGGCTACGGCTACGACGCCGACAACCGCCTCACCTCGGTCACCGACCCACTCGGCCAAACTCTCACCTACGCCTACGACGCGGACGGACACCGGACGACCACCATCAACCGGCGAGGCCAGACCGTCGCCACGACCTTCGACCCGCGCGGCCTGCCCACCGGCACCAGCTACTCCGACGGCACCGCGCCGACCTCCTACACCTATGACACGGCCGGCAGGATGACCGCCGCCACCGACTCCACCGGTAGCCACACCCTCAGCTACAACGCCGCCGGCCGGCTCGCCGGCGTGACCCAGCCGGGTGGAGGCGCCTTCGCCTACAGCTACGACGCCGCGGGCGACATCACCGGCCGCACCTACCCCGACGGCGCCAGCATCACCTACGGATACGACGCCGACAGCCGACCGACCAGCCAGACCAGCGCCGGAGCGACCACCGCCTTCGCCTACGACGTCGCCGGGAACCTCACCGGCGTCACCTACCCGTCCACCACCGGAGCCACCGAGAAGATCGGATACGACGCGGCCGGCCGACTCAATACCCTGACGACTGCTCGATCCGGCTCGGCGGTCGGAACCTGGCAGATCACCCGGGACGAGAGCGGCCGACCGACCGCGGTGTCCGCCACCCACGCCGGCACCACAGCCGACACTTCCTACACCTACGATCCCGCCGGCCGGCTCACGTCCGCTTGCCCCGCGATCGGGACAGGCGGCCTGTGCACGTCGGCTGGCGGCACGGTTCCCGGCGTCACGTACAGCTACGACAAGGTCGGGAACCGGCTTACACAGTCGGTGAGTGCTTCCGGCGGAGCCCCGGTCACCACGACCTACAGCTATGACGCCGCCGATGAGTTGACCTCAGCCGGCAGCCCGTCCGGAACCGTCACCCACGCCCACGACGCCGACGGAAACCAGATCGACGCCGGCCGCACTTTCGACGCCGCCAACCGGATCAGCTCGCAGAAGGCCGCCAGTGGGGCGACCGTAGCCTTCGCCTACGACGCTTTCGGCAACCGCGCCTCCGAAAAACAGGGTTCGGCCACTGTCATGCTGACCTGGGACACCAACAGCCCGATGGCCCAGCTCGCGACCCGAAGCGACGGCACGGGCACCGCCGACTACCTGCCGGACCCCCTCGGCCGTACCGGCCAGGCCAACGGGCCCGGCGGGCCGGTCTATCTGCTGCATGATTGGCAGAACAATGTCACCGACACTGTCGACGCCTCGGGGAAGCCGGCAGGCGCGCAATCGGCCGACTTCGACCCGTTCGGCCTCACCAGCACCGACATCGGCGCTTTGGACTCGGGACTGACCGGTTATGCGAGTCAGACCGTCAACCCCGACGCCACCACCTACGATCTGCGAGCGCGCCAGTACGATCCAGCAACCGGGCGCTTCTTGTCCCGGGATCCGCTGACCCGGTCCGCCACCGATCCCGCGACCTCAAGCTACGTGTACGCGGACGACGCGCCGACCTACCAGAGCGACCTCAGTGGGCTGACACCGCAGACGTCAGTCCCCGGGGACGGTTGGTGGAGCGGAGGGAGCACCTACCAGCACGACTTCACGCTGGAGATGGCCTGGGAACAGGAAGTCGGATTGCACGGTGTCGAAAACGTCTACGCGGACTTCGCAGGCGGCCACGGTGTTCTGGGCGGAGGCGCCAGGCTGAGTTACCCCACCTATTGGACCAAGACGGCCTATCCCGACCTGGTAGTCGCGGGGGTGCCGACACCCCGCGGCACCGGATACGCGGTCTGGGATGTGAAGCCCGCCTCCGTCTACGGGCGTAGCCAAACCGCGTCCGTGGACAAGCTCAAGGGATACGCGAACGGCCTCGGGCAGCTCACCGGCCAGTCTGTCGTCCCCGGCGACCCGGTCACCCCCGAAACCCGGATCTATCCCACCGACGCTTTCGGCGCTGAGGGGGTGATGCTGATGTTCAACGGACGCGACTGGGACACGTTCCACATCCCCGCCCCCAAGCCGAACGGCCGCTATCCGGCCGCTGACATCGCGCCGATCGCCGATACCGACGGCCTGATCTACTACCGGCTCGTCCGGTTCGGCAAGAATCAAGGCACCGGAGCCCGCACCGACGCCCTCATCGACCTGCTCGCCGAAGGCGCCGAGCTGAAACCGGACATGGCGATCTTCTGCCGCTCGACCGGCATCCCCGACGGCCGCACCGCCAACCCCCTGCGCTATGTCGGGCAGGCCACCGGCGCCGACATCTCCAGCCTCGTCGACGCGACGGCACTGACCGCCTTCCCGCCGGGACCCATCCACATCAGCTTCCCGCGCCCACTTCCGGTCACCGTTGGCGAAGGAAACGCCGGCTCCGGCGCCGGGTACCCGATACCGGCCTGGGGGTGGGGCGCCGTAGGAGGTGTGACTGCGGCCGTCGGCGCTGGACTGCTGTTGACCCTGCCGGAGGCGGAGATTCCGCTCCTGCTGGAGGAAGGCGCTGTCGCAGGGGCGCAAGCGTTGTGGGGGCTAGCCGCGTAGCCACCGGGAGACGGTTATGGGTTCGGGGTGATCGGTAGGTGGCAGACCACCCCGAACCTGGATGCCTGTGGTGGGGGCATCGATCTGCGATGGTGCGCCGAACAGCTCGCTGAGCAGGGTCTGCGCCTAGTACTAGTCGTCGTGCCGGTATCCGTCGGAGGCGAGCACGAGGTTCGAGGGGGCCAACTGTTGCGCGCGAGAAGGACCGCGGTGACCGCCGGGTCGTAGGGCAGGCGGCTGATTCCACAGTAGCTGAGCCGGAACGACTCGCTGGCGTGTGTGCGCTCGGCCAGACTGGAGCCGACGCCGGGTACCAGAACGAAGCGGCAGGAGCCTGCGGGATGAACAGTCCGAGGAACAGATAGCGGAGCTTCGCGAGTTGGCGGCTTCCCCAACACGCCGCCGGACGTAGCGGCGCGGGCCCGGATGGTGCTGCTGCGCAGGCGCGGGCTCACTCGCGGCGAAGTAGCCGCGCAGTGTGGCGTGTCCCCTGCAAACCGCCGACCGCTGGGTGGCCCGGTTCGCCGAGCACGGCGCTGCCGGACTCGCCAGCCGGCCGCGGGCCCGCACTCAAGTTTTTCGAACATGCCCGGGCCCGGGCCCTGAAGCTGGCTGCGGCCCTCTGAGCCGTTCGTGTCGCGTATCGCTTGCGGCGGCCTGGCTGCGCTTACATGCAGATCCAGTTGTGGCCGGTGGAGAAGTTGCTGCCCAAAGTGATGTTCTTGCCGGATTTGGGAAGTTCGATAACCGTCGCGCCGCCTCCGAGTACAATCCCCCACACGTCGTAGTGCGGATCACTTGAGCACCCGACTGAGCTGTTGTAGGAGAGGAAGTTGGTGTCCGCCGTCAGCCGACCGACCGGGCAGGCACCGGCGGCGTGCCCGCATACACTGCTAGAGCTGCCCGCGGCGCCGACCGCCCCATCGGCCACTTCGGCGTTGACAAGGATGTTCGCGCACTGCTCCACAACCCCGGCGCTGGTCTGGCACAAGGCCTCAGCCTCGGCCCAGACGTAGTACGGGTAGTAGACGTTGTTGCTAGAGAGGTCGAACGTGGGGATTGTCATGAGGTCGGCGCAGATGACGGCCTGGTTGCCGTACTGATCGCTACCGATGACCTCGCACTTGTGAGCCTCCTGTCCCACCGAGGCGTAGAGGATCGGGAATCCGTCGGATCCGGTATCCGCGTTGGCGGCCGGGATCCCGAGCGTGGCGATGAGGGCAAGGCCGGTTAGCAGGGCGGCCGTGCGCAGACGCGCGCGTGCGGTCATGAGAGTCTTTCCCCTTTCGGTGCATCCCACAGCAGGGGACGCCAGCCTGGTCGTGGTCGCGTTCTACTGCCGTGGCCGGACCGCGTAGGCCTTCGCCGTTGTTGGCGGCACGCGACGGGACTGGACCGAAACAGGGGTCCCGCTGTGCGCCCCGGAGTAGAACCTCACTTCGGTGCGGGATCAGCGTGGCATTCCACGCCACGCTGGTTCGGCCAGTAGACCAAGCGTCAAGGAACCGGCGACGCAATGCTAAGGACGGCAGCCGCGGCGCACCGGCATCGTTGTCAGCGAGCAACCTATTCGACGGTGTTTGACGATGTGATGGTGAGTGGTGATGTCATCGTCGTCGTGCCGTCCGCGGTGACACTCTCACCGATTCGCGGCACGTCGCCGCTGGGCGAATCGTTCGTCGACGGACGGCTGGCGGGCAGCGGGGGAGCAGCCGCGCGGTGAGACGAAGCCGGGCGGGACTCCTCCCGCCCGGCACCGCTCCCGCCCGGCGCCGCGAATCAGCTCCCGTACACCTGGAACTCCCACAGCGAGTAGCCGTACCCGGTGGCGCGGGTCGTGCCGAGCATGCGGACGTAGCGTCCGTTCCCGGAGACGGCCAGGTTCTGGACGCCGCCTGTGCCGCTGGTCGTGGAGTAGGCGGTGGTCCAGGTGGTGCCGTCGGTGGAGGTCTGGATCTTGAAGGCGGTCGCGTAGGCCGTCTCCCAGTTCAGATCGACGGCGGTGATGTTGTGCGGGGCGCCGAGGTCGACCTGGAGCCATTGCGGATCGCTCGGCGCGCTCGACCAGCGAGTCGTGGTGTCGCCGTCGGTGGCGGCGGCGGCCGGATACATCGTGCTCTGGGCGGACGAGGCCGTGGTCGGGCGTCCCTGGGACAGCAGGGTCGGTCCGCTCGTGATCGGCGTGCCCTGGACGGAGAACCCCCACAGCGAGTACCCGTAGCCGGTGCCCCGGGCGGTGCCGTACATGCGGATGTATCTGCCAGTGCCGGTGATCGTCAGGTCATCAGTGCCGCCCGCGCCGGTCGTGGTCGAGTAGACGGTCGTCCAGTTCGTGCCGTCCGGAGAGGTCTGGATCTGGTACGCCTTGGCGTAGGCGGCTTCCCAGTTCAGCGTCGCGTGCGTGATGGCGTAAGACTGGCCGAGGTCGACCTGGAGCCACTGCGGATCGCTGTACGCGCTGGACCAGCGCGTGCCGGGGTCGCCGTCGGTGGCGAAGGATGCCGGGAAGTTCGCGTTCTCGACGGACGAGGCGGTGGTCGGCTTGCCCTGGGCGATATCGACGCCTGATCCGCTCGGCGTGAAGTTCAGCGTCTGCTCGGCCTCGGTACGGGTCCCGCCGACGGCGTTGCCGGTGGCGTTCGTCCAGTTCCGCAGCGGGGTCGTCTCGGCGAGCCGGTTGGTGTCCGACGACATGGCCAGCATCAGGCCGCTGTACCGGTTGACGAGGCGGAAGGTGCCGGTCGTGTTCTTGATGATGAACCACTGCTGTCCGACGGTCGCACCACCCGCACCACCAGCACCGCCCGCGCCGAGCGCCGTGGCGGTCGGCTTCGTGCCCCACGCGCGGTTCGCGGTGGTACTGGAGTCGACGCCCAGCGCCTGACCGGTGCCGGCGTTGGTGATGGTGTAGGAGCCGTCACCGAGGGCCTTGAACGACCACGACTGCAGGGCCGAACCGGTCGCAGCCGGCACCGAGGTCGTCGCGGAGCTGCCGGACACCTGGGCCAGGACCCGTCCGGAGCCGCTGCCGATCAGGTAGGTCTTCGACGTGTCGACCGGCGGAGCCGCCGGTGCGGTCGAGCCGATGGTGATCGTGGCCTCGGAGCCGAGGTTCATGCAGTTGGTCGAGCAGTACGAGCGGAACGTCTTGCCGATGATCGTGGAGCTCGTCTTGTTGACGTTGTCGAGGAACCACCGGTACCAGGACCCGGTGGTGTAGCTGCTGCCGGTGTCGCCGAGGAGGTACCACTTCTGCGTCGTCAGGTCGTCGGTGACGTAGAAGCGCTGAGGCGCGCCGGTATCCTGGTTGATGACTTCGGGCTCGCCGATGTACAGGCCCAGGTAGGCGTCGTAGGCGATGTTCATGGTGAGCAGGTCGGACTTGGGCGGCAGCGTTCCGGCTGCTATCTGCTGGTCCGTGGTGCCGGTGTCGGTCGGGTTGTAGTCGTTCGCCACAGGCGTGTAGCCGTTGGCGTTCGCGGACGTCACCGGGACCATGTTGCTTTCCAGGCCGCCGACCCCGGGCTGCGACCAGGCGCCGTTGTACCACTTCTGCCAGGTCCCGGTCGCGAGCTTGCCGCTGATCGGAGCGCGTGCGACGTGTGCCAGGCTGTCGGTGTTCCCTCCGGCGCCGCCCTTGGGGACGATGCGCGAGGTGTAGTAGAGGTAGAAGTACCCTGATGCCGCGTCCGCGTACAGGCGCGGGTCGCCGTCGCCGTAGTCGTAGGACTGGTTCGGGAACGCGGTGGTGTCCCCGCGGGTGGTGCTGTACGGCGACGTGATCGCGTGGCCGGTGATCTTCCAGGTCTTGCCCTGGTCGTGCGAGACGGCCCAGTCGATCGAGTCGTAGTGCAGGCCGTCGCCGAAGGGCTGGCCGGTGAACTCGTTGTGCACCAGGCCGTACCAGTCGCCGGTGTCCGGGTCGACCCAGGTGCCGATCAGGTCGCAGTAGTTGCCCAGCGGGTATCCCGAACTCGGGGTCGCGGTGACGCCGGTGGGGCTGTTCTGGCAGCGCCAGACGGTGTTGGCGTTGCTGTCCTGGGGGTTGTTCGGATCGACCGCGTTGCTGATGGCGGTGTTCTCCGCGGCGGTGTCCATCGTGGTGCCGCTGAAGAACTGCCAGTAGTGGTCGGGCGTGGTCGCGGCGTCGTACTGGTTGTACGACTGCTGGAAGTAGAAGGTGCCGTCCTTGTCGATGTACGGGCCGGCCGGCGAGTCGGTCTGGTAGGGGAAGCTGCCCGTGGAGTCGACGGTGACGGTGTAGGTGGCGCTCGGCGGGGTGGCCGAGGCGGTGCCGGCCGTCAGTGGGCTGACGGTGATCGCGGTGGCCGCGGCCAGGGCGGCGACTGCGGCGAGCGCTCTTCGGGGGCGTGACGGGCAGGCCGATGAGGTGGGGATTCGGAACACGGCGGTGAATCCTTCCGTGGCGCGAGTGACACGGGACTTTAGTTCGCTTATTGTTCTAACTAACTCGGACGACTGTCAATACACCGCTTCACCAGCCGTGGTATGACGTGGAGCGACGACGCGACCTCAGGAGAGCCCCTTGCCCGCAGTGCCGAAGGACCCGGGTGCACCCCACCGCGCCCCGGTCACGGACCGTTCCTCGATCCGCCCCGGCAACCTCGGGTCGGTCCTCCGGCGCCTGCGCGACGACGGCCCGCGCTCCCGCACCCAGCTCGCCGCGGACACCGGGCTGCCGAAGGCGACCGTCTCCACCCTCGTGAACGAACTGACCGATCTCGGCCTGGTGCGCGAGGGCGATCCGCAGCGCAGCGAAGGCGCGATCGGGCGTCCGCGCCTGGCGGTGGAACTGGACGGGAGCCGGGTGTGCGGGATCGGCGTCGAGATCAACGTCGACTATGTCGCCGCGATCGCCCTGGATCTGCGGGGGCGGACCGTTTTCGAGCGCCGTGCCGCCGCCGACGTTCCCGCGCTGGGTCCGGCCGGAACGCTCGACGTCGTCGCCGAGCTCACCACCGAGGCCATCGCCCGGACCCGCGCCCAGGGCGTCCGCCCGGTCGGCATGACGATCGCGGCGCCCGGCGGCGCCGACGCGGCCGGCGGATCGATCACCACCGCGGTGAACCTGGGCTGGCGCGACGCCTCGATCGTCGCGCCGCTGCGCGAACGCTTCGGCCCGCACGCCCCGCTCCCGCCGATCGCCATCCGCAACGACGCTCACGTGGCGACGGTGGCGGAGTACGTGGCCGTGGCCGGCGACGGCGTGCGCGACCTGCTCTACGTGACCGGCGAGGTCGGCGTCGGCGGCGGCGTCTACAGCGGCGGGCGGCCGTATCAGGGTTCTCGGGGCCGGGCCTGCGAATTCGGGCACATGCCGATCAACCCCGAACCCGTCCCGTGCCCCTGCGGCCGGGTCGGATGCTGGGAGACGATGGTCGGCCTGGGGGCGTTCCTCGAACGCGCCACGGACTCCGGGGACGCCGTCCGGGACCCGCTGACCGACCGGGAACGGCGCCTGGCCGACCTGCACAGCCGCGCCGAGGCCGGCGACGAGCGCACGCTGACCGCGCTGCGCGAGGTCGCCGCCGGCCTGGGACGCGGCGTGGCACTGCTGGTCGACGCGTTCGACCCCGAACTCGTCGTGCTCGGGGGCTACTTCACCCAGTTCGCCGATTATCTGCTCGAACCGGTGCAGCGGACGATCGACGAACGGGTTCTGGCTCCGTCCACGGGCCGCTGCGAGGTGCGGCCGTCGACGTACCGGTACACCTCGACGGTCCGCGGCGGCGCACAGTTCGCTCTGGAACCGCTGTTCCAGGACCCCGTCGGGACGGTCGGGAGGAGCCCGGAGCTTTGATCGGCCCTCCGCGCGCCGTCGCGGGCGTTTCCGGTCAGCCCTTGAAGGCTTCACAGCCGGCTGAGCCGCAGCTCTGCGAGCTCTCCGCATCACCTTGAAAGCCCGCTCGTACGAGGTCGAGACGGCGGCAGCGGTGCGGACGCACCTCGGCCTGCCCGATAGGGACGGCGCCTGCTGCGCGACGTATGGGGCCAGGCCGCCGGCGACACCGGCCACCTGCGCTTTCACATGGCGCGCTGCGGCGCAGCTCGAAGCCGACCCGTAGCACCCGGTGCACCTGCTCACCGAGTTCGGGACCGGGTACCACTTCGTGCCAGAGACTCGGGCGGCCTGCGGCTGCGTGACGTTGGCGGGCAGCGATCAGGAGCTGGTCGCCGCGGACGGGCTCTACGCCGAGTTGTACGGGCTCCAACAGCAGGCTTACCGATAACACGGGGACGGCGACGATTAGCGGATGGCGATCGGCGATGGCGATGCCGAGGGTGAAGCGAAATGTGTTTCCTGCGAACGATTCTCAGTGGGCGTCCACGATGCCCATCGACACTGCGGTATCCGGTGTTGTTCGAGAATCGCAGCGCCTTGACGGTGAGGCGCGGGGCGGACACGATGAGGGAAACGTACAGGGGTCAAGGGGTGCCCGCCTGTTTGGCGAAACCCGCCATTCCATATCTCTCCTGTGGGAAAGCTTTGGTCGGTGGAACCGTGAACGATGTCGTGACCTTGTTCCCATTGATTCCCTTCGACCTCGACCACCTGCCCGGGCCGCTCAGCTTCGACCCGGCCGCGGTCGGCCTGCGCTACGGCCCGGCGGTCTTCGAGGGCCTGAAGGCCCACGCGCTGTCCGACGGCGGCGTGGGCGTCTTCCGTCTGGACGCCGTGGCGCGCCGGCTCGCGCCGACCGGGAATGGGTTCCGCGCGACGTCGGGGCGAGCCTGTGTCTCCGTCCTGTGATGATCGCCGCCGAGCCTGTGCTGGACCTCCGGCCGGGGCGCGAATGCCTCTTCTTCGTCTTGGCCTTCGTCACCGACAACTCTTCGGCGCCGAGGCCGGGGCCCTGACGGTTTGGGTGTGCCGGGACTACCCCGACGGAGCCCGGCAGCCGTTGCTGTGAAGAACCAATATCTTTTGGCTTGCCATGTTCCGGAAAGAGAAAACCCGGTCGTGCCGGGACCGGCATTGAATTTGTCCGGTCCGGGCCTGCGGATCGCGGAACGCCCCCTGGCGACCCACGTCGGCAAAGCTGTCAGGACCCTGATGGCTGGTAACGTTCTGCAGCGGCGCGAGCGGGGCGAGTTCGCATATTCATACAGTCACTGTTCTGCTGGCTCAGCGCCCAGAGAAAGTGCAGGGGGGAATGGAAAGCCGAAGTGTCGGCGTGCTCTTCAGTTCCGTCGACCGTTGGGAGGATTTTCCCGTAGCGTTCACCAGGGCCATGGGTGCTGTCGCTCTGGAGCAAGCCGAGCTGATCCATGGTGGTGTCGCCGGATCGCTCGGCGCTTGGCGACCGCTGCGGCCGATGTTCCTCGACCGGGACCACTACACAGAGGTCGGTCGGATCTCGGCGCGTCTGATGAGGCTGGCCTTGGACGCCTGCCGACGCAGGGCGGCGACCGCGGGCGAGCTGCGCGCGGCGCTCGGCGTTCCCGCCGACGATGTCAAGCTGTTGGTGTGCGACGAGCCGCTCGACGACGGTCTGCTCGTGGCCGCGCGTCCCGACATCGTCTACCGGTGCGGCGTGCCGTGCTTCGTCGAATTCAACATCGACGGGGCGCTCGGCGGAACGCTCCAGGTTGATCTTCTCGCCGAGCGGTTTCTGGACGTGTGCCGTTCGGTGGCCGGCGGCGAGAACATCCATCGTCCGGGCTCGGCGGTCGACGCGCGCTTCGCCGCGATCCGCGCGTCCTTGCGGCTTCCCGAGGGATCACGCCTCGCCATTCCGGTTTTCCGCAACGGCGCCGCTCCCGGGCTGGAGGATCCTCAGGCGTTCCTCGCTTGGCTTGAGCCGATGTGCGAGAGCGGGCGCCGCCACGGACTGGACACCGTCGCCTGTCTGATGGACCAGCTGACCGCCGAAGCCGAAGACAGCACTCTGATGCTGGACGGACGCCGTGTCGACGCGGTGTTCCGCCTCTTCCTGTCCTTCGACCAGCCGTCCGGGACCGGGCTGGACGCGCTGGTCCGCGCCGTCCGGGCGCGTCGGGTGGCGATGCACACCTCCGAGGCGACCTGGCTGCTGAGCGACAAGACGATTCTGGCCTGGTTGTGGCAGGATCGCCACCTGCTGCCGGTCCCCGACCGTGACCTCATCGAACGGCACATCCCCTGGACCGCCCTGTTCCCCGGTGAGGACGACGGGCAGGACGTGCCGTCAAAGCTCCTGGAGCGGCAGTCCGAACTGGTGCTCAAGCCCGTCGGCGGCTATGGGGGCAGCGGTGTCGTCCTCGGGCCGGAGGTGTCCCGGGACGAGTGGCACAGCGCGCTGATCGACGCGCGTGCCGAGGGCAGGCACATCCTGCAACGCCATGTCGTCCCCGACCGCCTGAAGCTCGACTTCGTGGACCTGTCGACCGGGGCGGTGGAAAGCGCCGACGTGCCGTTCGTACTCGGTCCGTACCTGTTCGACGGCGAGCCGTCCGGCGTCTTGGTGCGGCACGGCGTGCCCGGCGGAGGCCCGGTGCTCAACGCGCATCACGGAGCCGTGATGAGCACCGCGCTCGTGGTGGAGCGATGACGGGTCCGCGCGGCGCCCGATCGCCCGTCCGGGGGGAGCGGCTGGGTAGGGACTTCCGGCTGTTCCAGTCGGCGGTCGTCGCCTCGGACCTCGCCGACGGCATGTACAAGATCGCTGTGCCGCTGCTCGCATTGAGCATCACCCGATCCGCTTTCGGCGTCAGCCTCGTCGGGCTCGCCGTCCGCCTGCCGTGGCTTGTCACGACCCTGCCGGCCGGCGTGGCCGCCGACCGCTGCCATCCGCGGTCCGTTATGCGGTGGGCGTCCGGGCTGCGTCTGCCCCTGGTGGCTCTGCTCTGCGTTCTCGCCATGCTCCATCGGCTCCCGCTGTGGATGCTGGCCTCGACGGCGTTCCTCATCGGTTGCGCGGGAAGTTTCGTCGACGTCGCCGCGCAGACGCAGCTCCCGCGGTTGGTGCCGGAGGAACAGCTGACCCGGGCCAACGCCAGCTTGCAGTCCACTCAGACCTTCGTGGCCCAACTGCTCGGCCCGGCGCTCGGGGGAGTGGCGGTGGCTCTGGGGTCGGGCGGCGGTCTCGGCGCCGTGGTGGTCCTCTACCTGGTGACCGTGTTCACGCTCGGCCTCCTGCCGTCGGCCTCGTCGGCCTCGTCGGCCGCCTCCACCGCCGCCACGAACATTGCCGCCGCGACACCCTCCGCCGCGACCGAACCCGTCGCGCAGCCCCGGCGATCCGGCGTCCTGCGATCGATGGTCGCCGAGATCGGCGAGGGGCTGCGGTATTTCCGCGACCGCAGGGACCTGGTCCGCCTCGCGACCACGGCGGCCGTCAACAACCTGTCCTACGCGATGTGCTTGACCATGCTGCCGCTGTGGGCCGTGGCCCCCGGGCCGCTCGGCCTGACGGCCACGGGCTACGGCGTGCTGCTGACGGCTCTGGCGGTCGGCAGCATCACGGCCGGCTCGTTGTCCGGCAGGGTGCTGAGCCGGGTGGGCGAGCAGACGGTGCGCCGTCTGGGAGCGCCCGCGCTGGGACTGTGTTTCATGGCCATCGCGGTGTCGAACGTCCTGGTCGTGGCGGTCGCACTGTTCTGCTACGGCTTCGTGTCCATGGTCTGGAACGTCGCGGTCGTGTCCTACCGGCAGTCGACGATCCCGCGAGCGCTGTTCGGCCGGGTGAACGCCGCCTATCGCTGGTTGACATGGGGCGTGATCCCCGTCGGTGCATTGGTGGGCGGGGCGCTCGCCGCCCTCGCCGCGACCGACTGGGTGTTCTTCGTGGCCGGCCTGCTACCGCTTCTCGCCGGCCTGTTGCCGTCACCGGCGTCGTCTGTCTCACCGGCGTCGTCCGCCTCACCGGCCCGCGCCGCCTCGGCCGGCGACTCGACCCACGACTCCGGTGCCGACCGCTCCGACGCCGGCGATCTTCCTGCCGAACCCGACAGAAAGTTGGTGTCCCGCATGTCGTTCCTGCATGACCTGCTCGCCGAGCAGGGCTTGGCGAACCCGGAGCGCGTCGTCGCGCTCCTGGGGGACGCGTCGGTCACGTACGGCCAGGTCGAACTCCGCGCCGACCATGTGGCGGCGGCGTTGGCCGCCCACGGCGTCAACCCCGGCGACCGGGTCGGACTGCTCATGTCGCGATCGCTGGACCTGCTGCCCGCCGTCTTCGGCGTGCTGCGCGCCGGCGGCGTCTGCGTCCCGGTCGACCCCGAGGACCCGGCCGAGCGGCGGGCGACGATCCTGGCGTTCTCCGGGGTGAAGGTCGTCGTCACCGAGCGCGCCATGGCCGATGAGCAGGCTCCTGACGGAGTGCCGGTGCTCGCCGTGGAGGACCTGCTCGCCGAGGGGTCCGGTCTGTCCGGCGGGCCCGCGGCCTTGGCCGAGGATGCTCTGGCCTTCATCTTCTACACGTCGGGATCCACCGGCACCCCGAAGGGTGTCATGCTGACCCACCGCGCGCTGCTGGCCGGCCAGCGGTGGCTGCAGCGCACGTTCCCGCTGGAGCCCGGCGACCGCCAGCTGCTCCGCACCACGTTGAGCATCACCAACCTGGTCCGCGAGGTGTTCTGGCCCGTGCTGTCCGGCGGTGCCGTCGTGATCGTGCCCCCCGGCGGGCACAAGGATCCCGACCAGCTCGTCGAGCTGATCAATTCCGGCTCGGTGACCACCGTGATGGTGGTCCCGGCCCTGCTGTCCGGGATCCTGGACAACCCGGCTTTCGCCGCGAACACCTCGCTGAAGTACGTGTTCTGCAGTAGCGACGTGATGCCGGGATCGCTGCCGGACCGGTACTTCGCGACCAGTCTGGGCGCTCGCCTGTTCAACGTCTACGGGCTCACCGAAGCCCTCTACAGCACCTACTGGGAGTGCCTGCCCGGCGCGGTCTACGAGGGCTTCGTGCCGGTGGGCCATCCGGCGGAACTGACGCCCCGGGTCCTGGACGAGCGGTTGCGCCCGGTGCCGGCCGGCGAGGTCGGCGAGCTGTGTCTGGCCGGCGTCGGCATCGCCGAGGGCTACGACCGGCTCCCCGAGCTGACCGCGGCCAAGTTCGCCATGACCGATCAGGGACGGGTCTTCCGCACCGGCGACCTGGCGCGTCAGGGTGCCGACGGCTGCCTGGAACTGCTGGGCCGGGCCGACGACCAGGTGAAGATAGCCGGGTACCGGGTCGAACTCGGCGAGGTCGAGGCCCGGCTGTGCGAGATTCCGGGCGTCACCGGCGCCGTGGCGTCCGGACTGCGCGACGCCGGCGGGCATCAGCGTCTGGTCGCCCACCTCACCTGCGACGGCACCCCGCCGACCGCAGCGGCGCTCCGTGCGCGTCTGGGCGAGCGACTGCCGTACTACATGGTCCCGGCGGTGTTCACCGTCATCGACGCCATCCCGCTCACCCACAACGGCAAGGTCGACCGGCGTGCGCTCCAGGACCTCGGCGGCGCTCACCTGGAGCTGACCGAGGACTACACCCCGCCGCGCAACGAGCTTGAGGCATATCTGTGCGAGCTGTGGGCCGAGCTCCTCTCGGTGCCGCGGGTCGGCATCCACGACAACTTCTTCTCTCTCGGCGGCGACTCCATCCAGGGCTTCCTGATCAGCGCCCGCGCGAACCGAGCCGCCATCTCGCTGAGCGCCACGCAGGTCTTCACCACACCGACGGTGGCCGAAACCGCGGCCTCGATCGAGGAACAGCGCCGCACTCAGCCCGAGCGCGCGGGCGCGTTCGATCCGCAGACATTCACCGTCAGCGAGGCCGATCTCGCCGCGGTGCGAGCCGCGGCGGTCGACCCGGACGGCATCGAGACGGTGTACCCGCTCACTGAGATGCAGAAGGGAATGCTCTTCCACTCGCTGCTGGACCCGCGGTCCGGGGTGTACTTCGAGCAGTTCCTCTACACCATCGACGGCGAGATCGACCTCGACGCCTACCACCACGCGTGGCAGCGGGTCGTCGACCGGCACGAGATCCTGCGGGTGTGGATCGCGATGCGGGGCCTGGCCGAGCCGCTGCAAGCGGTCCAGTCCCACGCCGAACTGTCCTGGACCGTCCTGGACTGGACCGGCTACTCCGCCGACGAGCAGCGCGAGATGCTGGAGCGCCGGCTCGACGACGACCGCCGCCAGGGCTTCCCCTACGATCGGGCGCCGCTGTTCCGGCTGACGCTGATCCGGCTCGGTGCGGCCGCCTACAAGCTGGTGATGAGCTACCACCACTTGATCCTCGACGCCTGGTCGCTGTTCGTGCTGCTGCGTGACTCGATGGAGATCTACCACGCGGCCCTGACCGGCCGCTCGCCCGAGCTGCGTCCGACCCGCTCCTTCGGCGACTACGTCGCGTTCCTGGAGCACGAGGACGTCGCCGGGGCCCGGGACTACTGGCTCGAACGCCTGGCCGGTTTCCGTCGGCCCACGGTGATCGGCCGATCGGCGCGCCTCGGCCTTTCGGCCAGTTCCCAGGAGATGCACGCCGAGGCCCGTCTGGACCTGGGGGAGGAGCTGACCGAGCGGCTGCTGGCCTACGGACGTGCCCACCGGCTGACCCTCAACTCCCTGGTCCAGGGTGCGTGGGCGGTGGTGGTCGGCGGGTTCAGCGGGCAGCAGGACGTCTGCTTCGGCATCACCATCACCCACCGGCCGGTCGCCCTGGCCGGGGTCGAGGACATCGTCGGCATCTTCATCAACAGTCTGCCGATGCGGGTGGCGCTGGACGCCGGAGAGCCGATCGGCCGGTGGTTGCAGGAGGTGCAGCGGAACCAGGTCGCGGCCCGGGCCCACGACCACTACCCGCTCCCGCTCATCCAGCAGCGCACCGATCTGCCCAGCGGTCAGCCGCTGTTCGAGTCGCTGCTGATCTTCGAGAACTTCCCGCGCGGCACGGGCTGGAGCGGGCAGGCCGGGCTGGACGTCCGGCAGGAACGCTACGTCGGCTGGACCAACTACCCCTTCGCCATCGAGGCGATGCCCGAGGAGCAGTTGTTCTTCCAGGTGAAGTACGACCTGGCATTCTTCTCGCAGGACTCGGTCGAGGCCATCCTCGACGCCTTCCGGACGGTGCTGACCGCCATCGCCGACGGAGGCACCGACTCGGTGGGCAAGCTCATCGGCCACATCGCCGAGGGCCGGCCGGCGCCGTCGGCCGCGCCCGACGCGGTGGAGAGTGCGGCCGTCGCGTCGTGGCCCGCGCGCGGCACGGCCTCGGTCGTGGCCGTCACCGCGCCGGCGAGCACCGAGGACGAGATCGCCCTCGCCCGGCTGTGGGCCCGGGTGCTCCAGGTGGAGCAGGTCGATATCGACACCTCGTTCCTCGCGCTCGGAGGCAGTTCGCTGGCCGCTCTGCGACTGGTGTCCCTGGCTCAAGCCGAAGGTTTCGACTTCGAGCTCAGCGAGCTGTTCACGCCCGACTGCACGATCCGGAGCCTGGCCGCCGCCTAACGCGTATCCGGCCAGGCACCGACCCGTCTGTGGTCCGAGGGCGCCCGATCCCGCAGCGCCCCCGGACCACGCGCGACGACCAGTCCAGCTCGCAGAGAGGCAGCACCATGGAGCACCCGCCGGGCGCCGTGACCGGCGCCGAGGACGTCAGCGCCCTCCTCGGCGAGCTCGCCGAGCACGGCGTCATCGTGCGCGCCCGCCGAGGCCGGATGGTCGCCGACGCGCCTCGGCAGACTCCTGTCGCGCTCTTGGACCGGCTCGCGGCGTCCGAACAGACTGTGCTTGACGCGATCGCCGACAACCCCGGCCAGCCGGGACCCGTCCTGGCCGCCGGTCCGGAGTCCGCTGAGCCGTTCGCGCTGACCGACCTGCAGAGCGCCTACCACGTTGGCGAGTCGACCTACCCCCAGCTCAGCACGCCCGCGTACATCGCCCACGGGTTCGAGGTCCCCGACCTGGACGCCGAGAAGTGGACTCGTGCGCTGCGCACCGTCTTGGAGCGTCACGAGATGCTCCGCGTGCGTCTCGACGACGCCGGACGGCAGGAGGTCACCCGACTCGCCGAAGACTGGCAGCCCACCGTCGTCGACTGGCGGCACCTGGACTTGGATGCCGCACAAGCCCGCAGCGCGTTCCAGGGCCAGAAGGAGGGAGCCGCGAACCTGCTCCCTCGGCTGGAGGACGGTCCACAGCTGGGCTGTGCCGTGTACATGGCCCGTGACACCGCGTTCGTCCTGCTGACGATGCGCCTGTTCGTTCTGGACGCGCGATCGATCGGGCTGCTCTGCCGCGATCTGGCAGCAGCCTACGAGGGGGCCGACTTCGCGGCACCGGCCGGCCCGGCCGGCCTTGCCCGACGTTACGTCGCCGCGGTCGAGCGGCACCGGAGCAGCCAGGCGTATCGAAACGCGATCGCCTACTGGACGCGTCGTGAGGCGGAGATGCCGCCGCCGCCCACCGTGCCGGCGCCGGCCGTTCCGGCGCGCGCACGATTCGCGCGCACCCGACACCGGCTGCCCGCGCCGCTCTGGGATCGGCTTCGCACCCGCGCCACAGACGCGGGACTGTCAGCGAACACCGTGCTGTGCGCGTCGTATGCCGAAGTCCTGCGGCGCTGGTCCGGTCAGCCCTCGTTCACGATCACGGTCCTGGTCGCGACCCGGGGCATGGTCGTCCCCGCATCACAGGACCTTGAGAACGTCCTGGACGGGGCGGTCGGCAACTTCGGCAGCACCCTGCTCCTGGACTGCCACGGCGACGCGGACGGATTCACCGAGCGGGCAGCGGCGCTCCAGCGGCGCCTGATGGAGTCGCTCTCGCATGTCTGGGTGTCAGGAGTCGAGGTCGCCCGGCGCGCGCGGCGCCGCGCCGGCTCGCCGGCGATGGTGGGCAGTCCGTTCGTCTTCGCCTCGGGCCTGGACGCCTCGGCGACCCCGCTTCCACCGCACCTGCGGCTCGACGGCTGGGACCTGGTCTTCAAGTCCATGCACACTCCCCAAGTCCTCCTCGACCACCAGGTCTCCGAGGAAGACGGCGAGCTGATCTGCAATTTCGACTACGTCGCCGAGGCATTCCCCGAAGGCTTGGTGGAAGAGCTCGCCGCGGCCCATGCCGATCTCCTGCGACGTCTCGCCGACGATCCGCGGCAGTGGACGACGCCTCAGGCACCACCGCTGCCCGAAGCTCTGGTGGCCGCCCGCCGCGCGGCCAACCGCACCGACCGCGCCTTCCCGGGCGGCTCGGTGCTCGACGGTCTGCGAGTCGGAGCTCGCGACGCCGCTGACAGCCTGGCCTTCCTCGGTGAGGCGGGGCCGATCACCTATCGCGAAGCCGGCGGCATCGTCGCACGTACCAGAGTCCTGCTCGCATCCGCCGGTGCTCTCCGGGGCGAGCTGGTCGGAGTGCTGGCCCGCAAAAGCCCTGCCCAATACCTGGCAGCGCTCGGCGTCATCGATCACGGCGCCACATATGTGCCGCTGGGCGTGGACTGGCCGCCAGCTCGCCTGGACGCGCTGCTGAAGCGTCATGGCATCGGCCACCTGCTGGCTGACGAGGAAGGCGTCCGGCTCGCGGCACAGCTGGAATCCTCCGTCACGGTCATCGCTGTCGACAGCGTCGAGACGGAAGTCCGAGACGACCTGGACGTCCACGCCGTGACTGCTCCGGACGACCTCGCCTACGTCATCTTCACCTCGGGATCCACAGGCACGCCGAAGGGTGTCGCGATCCCGCACAGCGGACTGCACAACACGATTCAGGACATGGTCGAACGCTTCGACGTCGGCCCGGCCGACCGAGTGCTCTCGCTGTCCGAACTGCACTTCGATCTGTCCGCCTTCGACCTGTTCGGCGCGCTGCACGCCGGCGCGGCCGTGGTCGTACCACCCTGCGGACCGCGGCCGGATCCCGAGCTGTGGGCGCGCTGGGTGCGCGACAGCGGAGCGACGATCTGGAACACCGTGCCGGCGCTGCTGGAGATGCTGCTGGACCACCTGGCCGAGCGCGCCGCCGAGACTCTCAGCGGACTGCGGTTGATCCTGCTGAGCGGTGACTGGATCCCGCTCGGCCTGCCCGAGCGGATCCGCCGCGCCTGCCCGAAAGCGAAGCTGATCGCCTTGGGCGGCGCGACTGAGGCCTCGATCTGGTCCAACTACCACGTCGTCGTCGAGCACGTGGACCCCGCCTGGAAGTCCATCCCCTACGGCCTGCCCCTGGCCAACCAGCGCTACCACGTCCTGGACGCACAGCTCGACGACGTGCCGACCTGGGTGCCCGGAGACCTCTTCATCGCAGGAGACGGACTCGCCAGGTGCTACTACGGCCAGCCTGAGCTGACCGCTGCCCGGTTCCCGACGCATCCGCGTACCGGCGAGCGCCTCTACCGGACAGGCGACCACGGCAGGTACTGGCCCGATGGAACCCTGGAGTTCCTCGGCCGCTCCGACAACCAGGTCAAGGTCCGTGGATACCGGGTCGACCTGCTGGAAGTCGAACAGCAGTCGGGCTTGCTCCCCGGCGTCCAGGGCGCCGCCTGCGTGGTGACCGGGACCGGTGCCGACAGCCGCCTCGTGGCGTTCATCCAGCCCGCCGATGCCTCCGGCGGATCCCTCGACCCGGGCATGCTGCGCAGCCGTCTCGCTGCCGTACTGCCCGGTTACGCCGTGCCGAGCGTCTTCCACATGGTCGAAGTCCTTCCGCTGACCGCGAACGGCAAGCGCGACACGCGGGCACTGCTGGCCCTCGCCGCCGAAGCGGGCTCCGAAAGCCCGAAGGACGCGCCGACCGGCGGCCGCCCGCCGCGCAACGAGCGCGAACGAAGTCTGTTCCGCCTGTGGCAGCAGGTGTGCACCGCGCCGGTCCGCTCGATCGACGACGACTACTTCGCGATCGGCGGAAGTTCGGTGTCCGCGGTTCGGCTGCTGCGGCTGATCGGCGACGAGTTCGGGGTGCGACTGCCGCTGTCCACCCTCTTCGAAGCTCGGACGATCGCCGAACAGTGCCTCCTGCTGGACCGGCGCGCGCAGCGGACCCTGGTGCCCATCCGGCAGGGCGAGGGGCCGATCGTGGTCCTCGTCCATCCGGTGGGCGGTCACCTGCTGGGCTATCGCCCGCTCATCGAGGCGCTGCCCGCCTCGTTCGCGGTCTACGGGATGCAGAGCCCGCCGGCCGAAGAGCTCCCGGGCACGCTGGGCGAGCTCGCGGACGAGTACACCGCCGCACTGGACGCGCTCGGCACCCCGCTGCACCTGCTCGGCTGGTCACTCGGCGGAGTGCTGGCAGCGGAGACCGCCACACGGCTCGAACGCGCACCCCTTTCGGTGACCGTGGTCGACAGCTACGTGGCAGCTCCCGACGACCTCGGCCGAACCGGCACCGAACCCGACGAGCGGACCGCCGCCGCCTCGTTCTTCGCCGACCACCTGCGTCAGCGCACTGACCTGGAATCAGCGGCCGTCGACATCGACCTCCCCGCGGCGCATCGGGATCCCTTCGGCCACCTCGCCGAACGCCTGACCGGCGAGTCGAGCGCGGAGCTGCGCGAACTGTACGGCCAGTTCCGCGCCCTCTACCGAATGCTGCTCCGGCACCGCCCGCAGCCGCTCCCCGACAGATGCCCCGTGACGTACGTGCGGGCCGAGCGCGAGGACGCCCATGCGTTCCCCGGACTGACACCGCTGTCAGCGCACCCGGCAGGCCTGGTCCCGTCCGGAACGCGGGTCGTCACGATGCCCGGCACCCATTACTCGATCGTCCGCGAGAACGCCGCGCACACCCTCGCCGATCTGTTGGAGGCAAAGGCGCGCAGCACTTCGGCACGACCGTCGGAACCGACGATTCACAACATCGACAAGAAGGCGAGAGACCGGTGACCGGTAAGACGATCGACGACATCGTGGTGTTCGGCGAGACCGCGGGCGAGGTGCGCCACGTCAAGAAGGGCCCGGACCGCTGGATATCCGGCGAGCTCGCGATCACCAACACCCTGCAGTTCGCCAGCCCCGACGGGGCCTTCACGGCGGGCGTCTGGGAGAGCACGCCCGGCAAGTTCAAGGCCGTGTACGAGGAGGACGAGTTCTACCACATGCTCCACGGCAAGGTGGTGATCGCCGACGAGGACGGCAACGCGCGCACCTTCCTGCCGGGCGACACCATCGTGGTCCCGGCCGGCTTCACCGGAACCTGGGAGGTCCTGGAGCCGACCAAGAAGTTCTACGCCCACTACCGTCCCACCGGCGGACCGGCCGTTCCGGTCGCGAACGCCGTCGCCGCGGACGGCCCCGCCGAGCCTTCGGCGTGAGCCGACCACCCCGAAGAGTGGAGACGACCACGATGACCAGTGCTTCCACCGCGGCACTCCCACGCCGACGGCTGGTGGGTGTCGGGTTCGGTCCCTCGCACCTGTCCATGGCCGCGCTCCACGCCACCACCCTGGGAGCCGCCGACACCTCGGCCGACCTGCACTTCCTGGAATCCAGCCCGTCCTTCGCCTGGCATCCCGCCATGCTGCTGCCCGGCGCCCGGATGCAGGTCGCCTTCCTCAAGGACCTGGTCACCCCCCGCGAGCCGACCAGCCCCTTCAGCTTCGTCAACTTCCTGGTGGCCCACGGCCGCCTGGAGCAGTTCCTCAACCTGGCCACGCTCAACCCCACCCGGAGCGAGTTCGTCGAGTACTTCCGGTGGGCAGCCGACCAACTGGCGTCGTATGTCAGCTACGACAGCCGCGTCCACACCGTCCGTCCGGTCTGCGGACCGGACGGACGCGTCAGCCATCTGGAGGTGGACTACCAGGGCCCTGACGGTACGCCGGGCACCGTCGCGGCCGACCATCTGTCCCTGGCACCCGGCGGCGACCCGGTCATCCCGGCCGCCGTCGAGGACGAGGCACTCGCCACCGGAGCGGTCTTCCACAGCAGTTCCTTCCTCACCGGCGTCCAGGCGTTCCGGGACGCCGGCCGGGAGGCACCGCTGCGGTTCCTGCTGGTGGGCGCGGGACAGAGCGCCGCGGAGATCTTCCAGTACCTGGCCGCGGAGTTCCCCAGGGCGACGGTCACGCTCATCCATCGCGGCTTCGCCCTGATGCCGGCGAACAGCAGCGCCCTGGCCAACGCGATCTTCGACCCGGCTTCGGTCGACATGTTCCACGCGGCTCCGGCGTCTCGTCGCGAAGGCGTCCTCGCCGACTTGCGCACCACCAACTACGCGGCCGTCGACGAGGCGGACATCGACGCCATCGCCGGGCTGCTGTACGAGCAGCAGGTGACCGGCGCGCGGCGCCTCCAGGTGCGCCGGTTCACCGAACTGCTCGCGTGCGAGTCCCGGGGCCGAACGGTCCGCGCGACCGTGCGCGACGTCATCGAGGGTGTGACCGATGTCGAGGAGTTCGACGCCGTCGTCCTGGCCACCGGCTACGACTTCCGCGACGCACGCGGTCTGCTGGCCGGCATCGACCGGTACCTGATACGCGACGCGGAGGGCCGGCTCGTGATCGAGCGCGACTACTCGATCCGCACGGTGCCGGAGTTCACCCCGCGCGTGTTCGCGCACGGAGCCGCCGAACACACCCACGGCCTGGCCAGCACGTTGCTCTCGCTGCTCGCCCACCGCGCGGGCGACATCCTCGACGCCCTGCGGTCCCATCCCGCACGTCCCACCGCCGTGCCTCCCGGGCCGTCATCCGTCCTGGGCGGCACGGAGTTCTCCCGCCCCGATCATCGTCCGCAAGGAGTCCACGCATGAGCGACCTGCGAATCCAAATCCAGCGGCGCGCCGACGCACCCACGGCCCGGGAGTACGGCTGCGATTTCCGCCGCATCCTGCCATGGGGGAGACCCGGTCCCTCGGACACCGGTATGGGTGTCTGCACCGTGGCTCCCGACACGGCCACCACGGCCCACTCGCACGAGGACTTCGAACACTTCTATGTGATCCGCGGCAGCGGATACGTCGAGGTCGAGGGTGTCCGGGCTGATATCCAGCCAGGTGACGCGCTGGTGGTCGAAGGGGATCAGGTCCACCGGTTCGTCAACACCTCGACCACCGAGGACCTCGAACTGCTGTCGGTCTGGTCGCTCGGTCCGCTCGGGGGTGGCTCGTGAGCCCCCGCAACTTCCTGGTCACCGCCACCCCGCCCACCACCAACGGAGACCTGCACGTCGGGCACCTGTCGGGGCCCTACCTCGGCGCCGACGTCTTCGCTCGCGCTCAGCGGATGCTCGGCCACACCGTCCTCTACGCCTCAGGCGGCGACGACCACCAGACCTATGTGGTCACCACCGCGCAGCGGCTCGGTGAGGAGCCGACAGAGCTCGCGGCACGCTGCACCGAGGAGATCCGCGAGACGCTCGGTCTCGCCGGAGTCGACATCGACGCGTTCACCAGCCCCGATGAGGCGTATCGCACCGAAGTCCGGGAATTCTTCGCCGGGCTGTATCGCCAGGGGAAACTGAAGCGGCGTCTTTGGAGCTTCCCCTTCTGCGCGGACACCGACCGCTTCCTCGTGGAGGCCTTCGCCACGGGCTACTGCCCCGAGTGCCTGATCGAGACCTGCGGCGCGATCTGCGAGAGCTGCGGGCACCCCAACGACGTCAATTCGCTGCTGTACCCGACCGCGTCCGGCGCCGCCGCGGACGCGGAGACCGAGCCGCGCGCGGTCGAGATCCTCGTCCTGCCGCTGGAGGACTACCGCGAGCGGTTCGTCGACTTCTACCGTGCCCGGGCCGCGACCATGCGTCCCCACGTGCTTCGCTTCGTCGAGGAGATGCTGTCCCGCCCGCTTCCGGACTTCCCCGTGACGTATCCGGCTGCCTGGGGTGTGCCCGTCGGGATCGCGGGCTTCGAGGGCCAGGTGTTCAACGTCTGGGCGGAGATGCTGCCCGCCCTGGGGATCATGACCGAAACCGCTCGCGCACGCCGTCTCCCGGACCGCACGGCCGACGTGTGGGCCGCCGACTCAGGCTTCGAACTCGTGCAGTTCCTGGGTTACGACAACACCTTCTACTTCGCCTTCGCCCACCTGGGCCTGGTCTGGGCCCACGGCGGCCTCGTCGAGCCGACGGCGATCATCACCAACGAGTTCTACCACCTGGAGGGCTCGAAGTTCTCCACGAGCAGGCGGCATCTGATCTGGGCGCGCGATCTTGTCGGCAAATACGGAGCGGACAACGTCCGTTTCTACCTGACTCTGGCCAACCCCGAACATCAGACGGCTGATTTCAGGGAGCCGGAGTTCGTCAGCGTCGTGCGCACCCGTCTGCACGAGCCGCTGGCGGCGATCCGAAGCGCACTCGCCCCGCGAATCGGACAGAGCACGTCGAGCAGTCCGTCCATCGACGCGATCCTCGTCCGCTATCGCGATCGCATGAGCCGTGCCTACAGCCTGGAGACCTTCTCGCTGCGGCTGGCCGCCGACACCTCGGCCAACCTGCTCGCCCTGCTGGCCGCCAGGGCCGCCGACGACCCCTCGCTTGCCGTCACCGGGCTCAAAGCCTTCGCCGAGCAGACCGCGCCTGTGATGCCAGACCTGGCGCGACAGCTCGCCGACCTGCTCGGTGCGGCCGACACCGTGCCGGATCTGACCGACCTGACCATCACGGCACTGTGACGCGGCGGCGACGCCCGCACCCCGATCACCCACGCAAGGCAGACCCCATGCATATCGCGTTCGTAGATTCCAACCCCGCCGCGCTGGAGGCCGTCCGGCTCGCGAAGGAGGCCGGTCACCGGGTCACCTTCCTTCAGTCCCCGGATCCGCTGTATCCGCGCACCGAACGGAACCTCCGGATCCTCGGCATGGCGGATCGGCTGATCGACGACGTGGCGACCACCGACGCGGACGCCGTCGCCAAGGCGCTCGCCGACTGTCATGCCGACCACGCCATCGACGTCGTCACCAGCCAGCACGAGATGAGCACCGAGGCCGTGGCGCTGGCGTCCCGCCGTCTCGGGCTGCGGAGCACCTGCCCGGAGGCCGTCCTGACCGCCCGGCGCAAAGACCGCTGTCGCGCGGCCCTGGAGCACGCCGGCCTGGCCACCGCGCAGTGGGCCCTCGCCGAAGACGAGGAACAGGTCTTGGCGGCGGCCGAGCGGATCGGGTACCCGGTCATCCTCAAGCCGCCGTCCGGAGGCGACAGCCTGCTGTCACACGTGGCCCGCGACCCGTCCGAGGCGACGGCGGCCTGCCACAGCATCTTGACGGGAACGGATGCGGTCCCGGCCGGCTGGCGCGAGCAGTTCCGGCGCGGCGTCCTCGTCGAGGAGTACCTCGTGGGCCCGCTGGTGTCGGTGGAACTGGGAGTCAGGGACGGCGAGTTCTTCCCCTTCTGCGTCTCCGGCCGGTTCCGGTGGGCCGGCGACGAGGTGGTGGAACTCGGCTCCTACATCCCGGCCAACCTTCCCGAAGAGCAACGGGCGGCGTGTGAGACCTACGCGATCGCGGTCTGCCGGGCCATCGGCCTGGACCTCGGGGTGTTCCACCTGGAGATCATCCTCACCGAGCGGGGCCCGGTCCTGGTGGAGGTCAACCCGAGGGTGATGGGCGGCGCCCTGCCCACCATCTACCGGCACGCGACCGCGACGGACATCTTCACCCATCTGCTGGACATCCTCGATCCGGCCGCCAAGGTCGGACTCCCGGGCCCGACGAACGGGTGTGTGGGCGGTCGCAAGGTCATGGCCCTGGAGGCCGGCACCCTGCGTGCGGACGCCACGCTCGAAAGCGTCCGACTGCACCCGGCGGTGCTGCAGGTCGTGGACTTCGCCGATTATCGCACCGGCCCGGGCCGAGCGGTGGCCGCCGGGCAGGTCGTGGCCCGGTTCATCCTGCGCGAACAAGATCATCCGTCCGTGGTTCGGGCAGCCGAGCAGATTCTGCGGACTCTGGAGCAGAATCTCGGCGTGAAGCTGATGATCGGCGAGAAGGACTGAGTGCGAATGCCTTCCTCTGTGACGCCCGCGGCTGCGCTCGTCGGTCCGCACTACGAGCCGCCGGCCCTGCCGGGGGCGATCGACGGACCGCGCCTGGCCGGCCTGGCCGCCCGGTACGGCACGCCCCTGTGGGTCTACGACGCCGCCACCATCCGCGGCCAGATCGCCAAGTTGCAGGCCTTCGACGTCATCAGATTCGCCCAGAAGGCCTGCTCCAACATCCACATCCTGCGCCTGATGCGGCAGGAGGGCGTCCTGGTCGACGCCGTCTCCGAAGGCGAGGTCGAGCGGGCCCTGGCGGCCGGCTACGAGGTCGGCGCCGACGACGAGCCGGTCGTCTTCACCGCCGACCTGCTGGACCGCGGCGCCCTGGCCCGCGTGGTCGAGTCGCGCGTCCCGGTCAACGCCGGTTCGCCGCAGATGCTGGAGCAGGTCGGGGCCGCCTCCCCGGGGCACCCGGTGTGGATCCGCGTCAACCCCGGCTTCGGCCACGGGCACAGCCGCAAGACCAACACCGGCGGCGAGCACAGCAAGCACGGCATCTGGCACGAGCACCTGGCCGAGAGCCTGGAGTTGGTGGACCGCCACGGCCTGGACCTGATCGGCCTGCACATGCACATCGGCTCCGGCGTGGACTACGGCCACCTGGAATCCGTCTGCGAAACCATGGTCAAGCAAGTCCGCCTGGCCGGCCGCGACCTGCGCGCGATCTCCGCCGGAGGCGGCCTGTCCGTCCCCTACGCCCCGGGCCAGCCGGAGGTCGACACCGACAGGTACTTCCGCCTGTGGGACGCCGCGCGTCGCGAACTCGCCGACGAACTCGGCCACCCGGTCCGACTGGAGATCGAACCGGGCCGCTTCCTGGTGGCGAACTCCGGCGTCCTGCTCGCCGAGGTCCGAGCCCAAAAGCCGGTCGGGACCAATTGGTTCGTCCTCGGCGACGCGGGCTTCAACGACCTGATGCGCCCGGCGATGTACGGAAGCGCCCACCGCGTGTCCGTCCTGGACCCGCGCGGACAGGTGCGCACCACCGACCTGCGTGACACGGTCCTGGCCGGTCCCCTGTGCGAGTCCGGCGACGTGTTCACCCAGAACGCGGGAGGCGACGTCGAGCCGATCCCGCTGCCCCGCACCGAGGTCGGCGACCTGCTCGTCTTCCACGACACCGGTGCTTACGGCGCCAGCATGTCCTCGACCTACAACTCCCGCCCCCTGATTCCGGAAGTCCTGGTCGACGGTCCGCAGGCCCGCTTGATCCGGCGACGGCAGACCATTTCCGAGCTGCTCGCGGCCGAAATGGCGATGGATTAGCGCGCTGCGGAATTGACGAACAGGGCGACTCAACGTTGGGCTGCGCAGTCCGCCCGCTGGTAACGGCTGACGTCTCGTACCCCGTCCCGGAAAGGCTCGGCGGCACGAGTCACTACTACGGCGGACCGCTGTTCGCCGACAAGGTGGCTCCGGCGCTCGGGCTCGCCGTGCTGGAGCCGCACGCTGCGTGGCCGGCGTCTACGCCGACGGGACCCGTCTGCCCGGACCGGACAAGCTCCCGGCGCAGACCCCGGTACAGGTCAGCGAAATCGTCACCTTCGCGCGCGAGCACCGGCTGTTCGTGCTGGACGGCGAGGTCCGCACCGCGTCGCGGTACGCGGTGTTCGCCGACTCCTATGCCGCCGACCCGGACCGCGTGCTCGACGTCATGCCGGCTGCGGCGCATCCCGCCTGGGAAACCGCTGAGTGCGACCTGCACTTCGTGCGCCCGGCATGAGACCTCTGACGCTCAGCACCCGGATCTCGCGCGTCGCCTCGGGTGGCCGCGAGTTTCGGGTGATCCGTGCCGAGCGGCTCTCTCGGCATCTCTACGTGCACGCCGGACGCTCCTACTACGAGATCCTGGCGGATCTCGGAGCCGGGCTCGACTTCGCCGCCGCGTGGGCGCTGGCGATGCGGTCCCCGCGGTCGCTGGTCTACCTACCGGTCCGGTCGAACCGGCCGCCGCAGGCTGATCCGTGGCGGGAACGACCGCTCGACGTCGTCTTCGTCCACGCCTCGATGCAGTTCCGCGTGTCGGCGTGGACGCGCGACCGGGACTTCCCTCATCACCTGCGCTATGCCACCGCGGCCGAGACGCTGTTCGTCGTCGGCAGCGGCCCGGCGTTCGAGCGAGAAGGCGCCTGGGTGCGGCACTTCGTCGAGGAGCTCCCGGCCGCCGACCGGGATGCCGCCGGGACGGGCCGGTATCAATGCGTCGAGATCTGGCCCTCGCGCTGGAAGCCGGGCCGAACACGGCGGATCGGTCCCACCGGCCTGCATCTCACCTACACCCCGAACGGCTGGCCCTCCGGGCGGTGACGGCGCCCTCCATCGTGATACGCCTCAGCGCAATTGGTCAGTCACACGGGGGGAGCCTGAGTCCAGATAACCCCTGCTCGCCCGCTCTGGGTGTCTGCCGCGGTCACTCCGCTGCCGCCGCTGCCTGGTCCGGCCCGGGCACCCACAGTTCGACGCACGGTACCGGCGCCAGTTTCAGCCAGCCGCCCGCGGACTCCAGCCGGGTGCCGACGTCCGCGATGTCCGAGGCGGTGGGTGTGGTGTCGCCGGTGGACAGGACGGTCATGAACACGCCGCCGCGGTCCGGGACGGCCCGCACCATGATCACCCCGGTGGGGTGGGTGCCGAAGGCGCTGATGGTCTGGAACAACGCCTCGACCATTGCTTCGCGTTGCGGGGCGGCGAGCAGTGGGACGGCCTGTGTGGTGGCGGCGGGGTCGGGACGGTCGGTCGTCGGCGCGGACGGTTCTGTGGACGGGTGTTCGGTGACGTCCTCGGCTGCGAGCAGCCGCGCGGCGTTCATCTCGACGACGATTCCGGCCTGCCGGGCCGCCGTCACCACCGCGTCCAGGTCGACTCGGAAATCAGAGCTCTGATCGGCGTGGCCGGTTTCGATGTAGCGGCGCAGCCAGGTCGCGCGTTCGGTCACCTGTTCGCGCAGGCCCGGGTCGACCAGGTCCGTACTGCGGCGCAGCGTCTCAAGAGTCTGCAACACTCCGTCGTGCAGCGCCGTGGCCAGGCGCCACTTCTGCGCGGTGGCGGCGAGTTCCGCGGTGTCGCGTACCTCGGCGGCCAGGGCGGTCGCCAGCGCTTCCTCGTTGCGGCGCAGCATACTGCCGCCGCGCCAGCCGATCAGGGGGTTCACCAGGTAGGCCAGCGCCGGCTCGACCGCGGTGGCGACGGCGGCGTCGCGGAACATGAGCGTGGCCGCGACGTCTGCCGAGGCCCACAGCGCGCCGCCGGCGAAGGCGGTGGCGGCGCCGCGGCAGAGCATGCCGGTCACGAAGCTGAGCAGCACCGTGTTCGGGTACACGAAAAGTGCCCAGCTCTGGGCGCCGTGCCGTGGCGCGAGCCAGGTGCCGATCAGGATCGCGGCCGCGCCGGTCGGCAGATCGAGCCACAGCACCCGGGGGTCGGGCCGGCGGCGCGCGAGCCACCAGGCGGCGACGGCGGCGTTCTCGGCGGCCAGTACCAGCGCCAGCAGCGCGCTCCACCAGGGGTGGGCCATGTGGCCCCAGATCGCCGGGAGGGTGAAGGCGAGCATCAGGATGCCGGAGAAGCGGATCGCCAAGCCCAGCAACAGAACGAGCCGGGCATGCAAAGGCGGCACACGTTGCAGCCACCAGAGCCGGAACAATCGCAGAGTCATCGCGGTCCCGTGTCTCCCTCCGCCGCCACGGCGCCTTCGGCTGCCAGCGGAACCCACAGCCGGACCCGGGTCCCGGCACCCGGGGCCGAATCGATCTCGACCTCTCCGCCGACGCCGGCGATCCGTTGCCGCAGTGAGCGGCGCTGACCGAAGCCCTCGGCGGTGGCCGACGCGTCGTAACCGCGTCCGCGATCGGCGATCGTCAGGAGTACGCCGCCGTCGGCGATCGCGAGGATGAGCTCCGCACGATCGGAACCGGAGTGCTTGCGCACGTTGGTCAGTGCTTCGCGAGCCGCCGCGGCCAGCGCGCCGGCGACCGGGGGAGCGAGTGCGTCCGCGAGCACCGCCGCGTCCTGGCCGGGTTCGAACGCGACGTGCAGGCCGGTCGCGGCCTTCTCGGTCACGACCTCGTGCAACTCGGCGAGCAGTCCGGAACCGGGTGCCGAATGTCCGGCCTCGACGAGCCGCCGCAGCGCTCGCGCCTCGACGCGGAGCCGCTCGGCGATGGCCGGATCGCCGATCGCGTCGTCGGCGGCGAGGGCTTCGACCGTGGCCGTCAGATGCGTGCTGAGATCAGCCTGCTGACGCAGGCGTTCTCGCTGCCGTGCCAACAGCGACGCGCGTTCCACAGCGGCCTGGCGGTGCCCGTCCAACGTGGCCGCCGAGCTGCGGAGCAGCCGGGCGAGCACGGCGGCGAGCACCGCCACGCCGACGATCGTCACGGCGTCGGGCAGTGCGTTCCACCGAGGGTAGGAGGAACCGGGTCGCAAAGACGGGAAGAAGTCCGTGAACGCCAGACCCGCCGCGGCGGCCGCGGTGACCGATGAGCGCCACGCGGGCAGGCCGAACGCCGGTGCCGCGATGACGGTGAAGTTGTAGAAGTAGCTCTGGCCGGCGGGACCCGGCAGCACCGAGGGCCACGACGACATGCCCACCACCGCGATGACGCAGACCGCGTCGACTCCGGCCCAGACGAGCGGTATCAGTCCCGACCGCAGGCACACAGCGCTGATCAGGACGCAGTCGGCGACGACCACAAGGGTCAGCGCCGTCTCCGGTATCACCCGCGCACCGTGCGGGACGGCTGTCGCGACGGTCGCGAGCAGGACGATGGCGGCCCCGACCCGGAAGCCGCTCCACGCCCACGCCAACGTCGTCTCGGTGCGCGCGGTGGCGGTACGCGCGGCGGCGGTGCCCGCCGACCGCGGGCCGGAAGCCGTCACGGGCCTCGCCGTGCCGCCGGACGTGGTCACCTGTGCTCTCCGGATCCGTACTTCAGCATCTCCAAATGCCGACGTACCTCGTTGTCGTGCTGCGCGACTGCCGCGAGCCGAGCATCTTCGGCCTGCTGCCGGGCGATCGCGCGCCGCTGGATCGTCTCGCCGAGCCAGGGCGTCCTGGCCAGGATCGCAGCGCCGTGGTGCTTGACGAAAGGCGTCAGGTCGATGCCCTTCACATGGTTCGTCATCACTGTGCCCGGTCCCGGGTCCCAGCCGGCCAGCCGGCTCACGTCCGGGTGCAGCCGGATTCCACCGATATGGCTCGGCAAGCTGATGAAGTCGCCGACGAGCCATTCGGCGCCGACCGACAACTCGGTGCGCAGCGGCCGCAAGGTGGCCGCGTCCCTCACCTTCACCGCCTCCCCGGTGATCTGCACGACACCCACGCCACCGACCTGCAGGAAGGGAACGAGGGAGTCCAGCCCGTGCGCCGGGTCGCCCCACGCGAACTGCAGCATCGGCACGGCGATCGCCTGCACGCCCCATTTCGTGTAGAACTGCAGGGTCCTCTCGACGCCGGCGAGCACCGTGCCTTGGCTCGGCGTCTGGATCTGCCACTTCTTCGGGAACCTGTGGCCCGGATCGGACAGGACTTTGATGTCAATGGTCTGCGCGCCTATGTGCTCATAGGTGTAGAAGTCGCGGCGGAGCACCGGGTTGTACTGTAGATCGACGTTTCCCAGGCGGCCGCTCAGGCTGCCGATGACGGCGATCGGCCCCACCTTCCCGACCAGCGGTGGGAGGTGGCCCGGCAGGCCGACGGCGCCGAGCCCCCCGTCCAGGCGCAGCATGGAAAGGCCGCCGCGCCAGGCCGGTCCGCTGTCGATGACGAGTGAGACCGGCTTGTGCGCTCGCACGTCCAGGACTGTCCCGTCGTTGAGCTGGACCTTCCAGTGCCCGGTCTCCTGGGTCAGCTCGATCGGGAGCCGGCCGCCGATGACGTCCGGTGCGGCGGTCTTCGCGGTGAAGAAGTCCTTCAGGACATTGCGATGTGCGTGGTAGTAGGTCGCCGAGGGGGTCTCCAGCTTCTCCACGCTCACCGTCACCGGCCAGTCTTTCGGATTGCCCAGCGCGGTGAGGTCTTCCACCTGCCCGGGGACGGCCACGTCGCGGAAGCCGGCGCCGACCTGGTGCTCGGGGACGTCGCCGGGCTGACCGATGTGCCAGGCGGCGTGTCGGGCGGCGAGGTCGTTCACGACAGCTTGCTGGGCCCGGACGTCGGACGGCGGCGTCGCGTGGTCGTTCTGGAGGGCGTGGAGCTTGGCTTGGGCTTCGGTGAGGTCGGTGATGCCGGTGACGTAGCCTTCGCGCCGGCGCTGCTCCCAGATGTGCCACGTTTGCTGCAAGCCGTGCGCCGACAGCTGGTCGTCAAGATGGGTGCGCAGCGCCTCCGCCGTGAGACCGGAGTAGCGCTGCTGGAAGGCGGGGGCCGCCGCCGCGCTGAGAGCCTGGCGGGCCGCGGTCGGATCCCCGGCAGGGCCAATCGTCGGGGTATGCGCCGGCTGCTGGTCGATCCATGCGATGTGGGCTTGGGCCCGGTTGAGGTCGTCGCTGATCGACCAGACGGCGGCTTGGTCGCCGCGGCGCCACGCTTCGGGAAGGGCGACGCGCAGATCAGAGATCTGGCTTTCCAACACCGCCTTCCGCGTCGGCAGTGAGCCGGGGTCCTTCAGCCACCGTTCCCGAAGCGCGCTCTCCTTGCCCCGGAGGGCCTCAGTCGCCTGCTCCAGGCTGGTGCCGACCTGCGTGATCCTTCTCTGGCGGCCTGCCAGGTCCCGGCGGCTGTCCAGATCGATGAGCTGCGCGCGCAGCCCGCGGACGCTGTGCGCCAGGGCGTCGCGCTGCTCGGTCCAGGCGTCGATCAGACGATCGGAGTCCTCCAGGAGCGGTGTGAGGCCGTTGTCGGTGAAGTGCTGGTGAACCAGCAGCGCGTCCTGGACGGCTGCGACCGCCTGGTCGCGATGCGAGCTCTGGGTGAAATCCGCGAACAGGCCGGCGAGCCGTCTGTCCGGGGTGCCGCCTTGGTGCTGGTTCAGCGCCTCTTCCACCAGAGCGTGCAGCTCCCGGGCGTCCTGGACCGCGCGGGTGGCCTGATCGGCGAGATGGTCGAGCAGGACCTGGCGCCATCGTGTCTCGGAGTCCTGGAACAGCCCCCTGCTCGGCGTCACCCCGGCCTCGGCGTCGTACTGTTCCACGTACTGGCGAGCGGATTCCATGCGGGCCTGGTAGGCGTGGGCCAGCTGTTCCATGAAGGTCAAGGCGTCGCCGGCCTCCTTGAGCGTCGCCGAGAACCGGAGCGAAGCAGCATGCTGAGCGTCGAGCCGACTCAGTGCCGTCCGTTGGCCCTGCAATTCGGCGGCCAGCACCTTCGGTTCCGGCGGGACGGCCTCACCGAACATCCGCAGCCGCAGCTGACGCAGCTCCGCGTCGCTCTGGTCCCGGGCGGCTTTCATCGCGGGGAGGTTGTTCTCGGCCTGTTGCAGGACTTCGTGCATGGTCTGCTCTGCATGAGCCACCTCGGCGGCGGCCCTGTTCTCGATGCGCCTCACTTCGGCGGCCGCCGCGTCCTCGATGCGGCTTTTCTCTGCGTCGAAGAAGGCTTGGGCTTCGGCCGCGTGGTCGTGCTCGAAGCCCTGGAACTGGTTCACGAACTTTTCGGTGTCCGGCGTGATCGACGTGATCTGATGCGGCGAGGAGGACACGTCGGCGGCTTCGGGGACGCCGCCGGCCAGGGTGTGGGCGATCTTGACCATGGTGCCCGAGAGCAGGTTGCGCTCCAGGCCGTCCAGCGGGCGCAGTTTCTGGCCGAGGTCGTTCGTGAACTCGCCCTTGACGGCCTCCAGGTCGAGCTTGAGGCTCTGCAGTCTTCCGACCTGCTCGGGCGTCAGGTCGTGGTTTGCGGTCAAGACGGCGTCCACCGTGTCCCGGAGCTGGTCGACGAGGTGCGGATCGATGTCGCCCGGGGCGGGGGCGGCGATGAGCGCCGTCTCGACGTCCACGATGCGTGCGAAGACGTCGCCCCCTGCGTGCGCCGGCCGGGGGCCGAGGTCGGCGGGGCCGAACTCGAACGTGCCGTGGCCGTTGAAGACCCGGATGGTGATCGGCTCGCCGTTCTTGGTCAGCAGTTCGCTGGAGATCTCGATGTCCGGATACTGGCCCATCGTGTGAAGGAAACCCTCACGGTCGACGCTGTAGAAGGGGTTCTTGGGGTTCTGTACCTCCAGATCGACAACACGACGAAACTTCTCCGGAGGTATCTCCTTCTTCTCTCCCCGGATCTGTGTGATGCCCTCTTTCAGGTGCTTGAGCAGGCTCTCCGGATCGTGTGTCGGCGGCGTCTTACGCTGGATCGCCTCTCCGCTGGTGTGCGTTTCATAGACGGTGACGTCGGCTTTGCCCGGGGTCAGCTTCGCCCGGACGCCGTTGATGTCGTAGGGGCTTGAGTCGACCCCGGCGATGCCGACGGCCTTGCCCTGCTCGGCGAACTCGACGGCCCGCCGGAGCTCGGCGTGGTGTCCGAGGTCCTGGACCTTGGCGACCTCGTCCGAGTTCGCGGCGAAGTCCCGAGCCAGCCCCTCCACCCGCTGTGGCCGCAGGTTGACGATGGTGCCGCTGTCGAAAGCCCGCCGCACGAGGTTGGTGAAGCTTTGGCGGTCCACGTCGACGTGGACCGGCCCGAGCGTGCCCTCCGCGATGCCGGTCTTGACGTATTCGCGCAGCGCCACGTCCGCGTTGGCGGCCCGGGCGATGATCGACAGGACTTTGTCCTGCGGAACGCCGTGTTCGACCATGGTCGCGGCCGCCGCCAAGCTCTGGTCGCCGTACTTGGTGCCGATCTCGCCGACCAGGTCGGCGGAGTATCCGTGTTCGAGCAAGGTGAAGACGGCCTGGATCGGCGAGCGGCCCTGGTCCACCCTCTCGATGACGATGCGGGAGTTCGGCCAGCCCAGCGCCCTGGGATCCTTGGCATCAGCGGTGTGGAACCCGTCGCCGAGGACCTCCTCCGGGCGCGGACCTCTGGTGATCTCGGCCGGGAGTATCTTGCCTTTGCCCGCACTGACGGGATGGGTCGGCCAGTGACTGATGTCGACCAGTCGGTAGCCCGGCGGCAGCTCCGAGCCGGGGTTGGCCTGCTCGCGCAGCATCGCCTGGAAGAACTCCTTGTAGTCGGGGTTCGCCCCGCTTTTGCCCTCGGCTGTCCGGCTCTCGACGACGAGCACGCCGCCGTCCCGCAGGGCTTCGCCCAGCAGGCCGATCCTGATCTTGTAGCCGCGGTTGTTGATGACGAAGATCGCATCCTGATTCCCCTGGAACTCTTCGGGGATCTTCTCCTCCGCGTTCAGGTAGACCCGGTTGGCCGCGCCGTTGACGTCCGTACGGGTCACGGCCACCAACGTGGGATCCGGGATCGCGCGATCCGGGTGTGGTCCGGTCTGGCCGAAGTCGGTCGGCAGTCCGAGCCAGAGGTCGGCGAGGCCCGCGCCGGTCTCCAGGATACGGGCCGGCTGGTTCGGTTCAGTGTGGATGACGATGTGCCAGCGGTTGGCGCCGCTCTTGGGGCCGAAGCTGATCATCGGCCCTTCGGACTTGATGTCGAGCTCGGAGATCGCCTGCGGGTCGAAGCTGCCCAGCACGGTTTCCAGATGCGCCACGGTCTCCGGATCGAGCGTGATCTTCAGGGGGCCGTGCCCGGACGCCGGGATCTCGGCCTCGTTCCCGATCGGCGCCGTCTCGGCCTGGTGTTCGCTGCGCGGTGGTTCGGCCTGGTTCACGATGTGCGGCGGATCGGTTCTCGACTCGATCACCGGGACCCGCGCCTGGCTGGTCAGCTTGGTGGGGTCGAAGTGGGCGGGCTCGGCTTGTGTGTCGGCTTCGACCACGACCTGCTTGGGCTGTGCGTCGGCCTCGACCACGACCGGCTTGGCCTGCGTCCCGGGTTCCGAGCTCGGCGCCTCGGCCGGAGCTCCGGCTGGTGTCTCGACCGGCGTCTCAGTCTCCTGAAGAACCGGCTCCGCCGCCGCCGGCCGCTGATAGGTCGTGCCCGGCGGATCCGCCTCCACCACACTCTCCACCACCGGCTCCGCCGTCGGTTCCGGCGTGCTCCCCGAGAACTCCCCCTGCTTGTCGAACGTCCCGTCGTTGCGCACCACGAGCTTCGCGCCCGAGTTCGCGTCCGACACCGTCACGTAGTCCGGGCGCGCCATCACCTGCACGCCGTCGCGCTCGACGTTGATCGTCAGTACTCCGTCGAGCTCGCCGAAACCGGTCACGCGGCCGCCTTCGGGCATCACGGGGTCGGCTCCGAGGTTCATCTCGGGCAGCGCCGAGTGGATGCCGAACACCACGCCGGCCTCGAAGCCCGAGCGTGCCCCGCTCAAGACGTCGCCCCACCAGTCGACCGGTTTGCCCTTGTCGTCCACGCCGCCTTTGAGCGCGTCGTCGACCAGGGCGAACGCGGCGCTGGCCGCGGTGCTGCCGAGCACGTGCCCGGCCGGGCTGCCCCACATGGCGGCGCCGAACACCGCACCCTGCGCCGTGCTCATCGTCAGCTCGCCGAGGTTCAGGTCCGTGCGCTCGCCGCCGGCCACTTCGAACAACTGTGCGAGCAGGTTGCCGCCGCCCATGAAGGCGATGCCGTTGAGGATCCGCGGCCGCAGGTACAGCCACATGGCCTTGGCGAACGTCTGCTCGCCGATCTGGCGGCCGGCCCACTGCCCCAGCACGTCGTCGCCGGCGGTGGTGGCCAGCGAGGTGCCGGCGTCCGTCCAGGCCCGCAGCTGGGCCTGGACCAGGGCGTCCCGGAGCTCGTTCCGGACCTGCGCCATGGCCGGCGCCATCACGTCGCCGACCCCCTCCGGCGCCATCTCCTTCAGGACGGTGAGGACCTCGTCCGGGAGGAACTCGCCGGCCTGGGCGAGGAGGGCGTCGGCCATCGAGCGGGCCACGATCTGCCTGGGGGACAGGCGGATCAGATCCCAGATGAACTCGCCGATCGCCTTCCAGGTGATCTTCGCGATGCTCGCCAGCACGTTCTTCGCCACCTGCGCGATCGCCACGCCGGTGGCCTTGATGGTCGGCCAGATGCCGACCGCCGAGATCCCCAGCGTCCCCCAGGCCAGCGCTATCAGCTGGAAGATCGTGATCAGCATCATGATCAGCCCGAGGACCGCCATGAACTTCATGGTCTCGATCTGCAGGCCGAAGTCCTGCACCCCCTGCTGGGTCTGGGCGGCGTTGTCGACCAGGCCGTTCAGGCCGTTCAGGTAGCCCTCCCACCACAGGCCGAACTTCGCCGCCGCGTCGCCGGTCCATGATTCGAGGACCGGACCCATCAGGTTCTGCGCGTCGGTCGACGCCGCTACCAGGAGGTTCTGGACGTCGCCCCACAAGTCCGCGAGCTCGTAGACGGTGACCTCGTCGGTGAGCGGGATCTTGCCGATGAGGATCCCGCCGACCCAGCTCCGCACGCCCGGGATGTCGGCTTCGAGCTCTGAGATGTACTCCAGGATCTCTGCCAGTGCGTGGTCGCTCTCACTCATCGCCCGTCACCCCCACCCCACCCCGCGCCGGTCGTCAGACGGAACCGATGTTCCGGCTGTTCTGCTGGTCGGTGGCCCACACGGCCGAGAACGTGTCGGTGATGTAGTTCCCGATGTTGACCATCGCCCCGCCGATATCGGGGTCGGCCTCGGGGTTGGCGGACGGCTTGGCCAGGAATTCCTGCAGAGAGTGCGAGTTCTTCGTGTAGGTGGGGGCGAAGGGCGTCGAGAACTCGTCGCCGGGGGTCGGGAACAGGTCCTGTCGGTGCTCTTTCGCTTTGATCTCCGCGACCTTGGCGGCCAGGTCCGCCTGGAGCTGCTCGGCTCGCAGCACCAGCTTGGCGCCGGACGCGATGGCCTGCGGCACGCCGTCGACACCGATCGACTCACCCATCGGTCCGGCCTGCCTCCCGCATCGGGTCCGTCTCCCGCATCAAATCCGTGTCGTGAACGTGGAGCAGGGCTTTCCCCATCCCCGTCTCACCGATCCTCATATCGGCGGGCACGGCGGCGTCGAGGACGGCGCGGCTCTTGCCGGCGGCTTCCTCGACGGCTGCGCGGACCGTGGCCAGGATCGTGGCCGCCAGTGCCCTGGAGTCGGGGTCGCGCAGCGTGCGCGGGTCGATCTCCAGGTCCAGGAGCTGGCCGCGCGGACCGACCGTCGCCCTGATCAGACGGTCCGGCGAGCGCGCGGCGCCGGTGACCGCCGCCATCCGGCGCTGGGTGTCGTCGAGCCCTGCGTAAGCCCGCTTGAGCTCGTCGAGCATGCCGCCGACGACGCTCCAGTCCGGACGCTCCATCTGCCGGCTCCTTGTCTCGGATTCCAGGCGCGAGGTCTCGCGCGGGCGGCGTGCCCGGGTTCCTCGCGCCGCCTCACATGTTCGCGGCGATCTGCGCTTCCAGCTGCTGCATGTTGTCCACCGAGGCGTGCAGCTTCTGCCCGAGCGTGCCGAGCGCCTGCTTGATCTCGTCCACGCCCTTCTGCCAGGCCTGCTGGGCCGCGTCGCAGGCGTCCGCGGCCTTGCCGGTCCAGGCGCTGCCGTCGGTGGGGGCGTGGAAGAGGACCTTGAACGAGTTGTAGAGGTCTGCGAGCGAGCCGTCCATGGCGCCCTCGTAAGTGATGATCGCGTGCGCGACGTCGGTGATCTGCCCGAAGTCGTAGGTGATCTGGCCGTCGTTGCCGTAGCTGGGTCCGGTCACGGGTGAGTCGCCTTCCGATGAGGGGTGGCCGGGGCCGGTCAGCCGCGCAGCAGGCTGGCGATGTCGCCGCCCGCGCCCGCGGCCACGGAGTTGATCTCCTGGGCGGCGTCGCTGTCGTGCGAGCCGTACTTCAGCGAGGCGTCGCTCATCTTCCCGGCGAGGTCGTTGAGCGCTTGCAGGATCTTCTTCAGGCCGTCGTCGAGCTGGCCGGAGACGCCGGACAGCGCGCCGTACGTGGCGCCGGCCATACCGCCGCCGCCCAGGTCCTCGATCTTCCCGATGAGCTGCGCCATGCCCTGCGCCAGGCTCTGCCCGGTGGTCTCGCACTTGCGCGCGGTGGCGTCCAGCGCCTGCTGGGACGCGCTCAGCCCGGAGAGGTATGCCAAGGTTCTCACCCCGATCCACGTCGTCGCCGGCGACATCGCCACGCCGCGGCGGTCCCGTCTCCGGCGGGACACTTCGACGCTAACCGTCCCCTCGCGCCGGCACGACTCCTGCAAATACATGACAGGGCTCCGCGACGCCGGGCCTGCTGTCGCACGGGCGTGGTGACTACCGTGGAAGGCATGGTCTACGGCTACGGCAGCAGTGGTGGCAACGGCAACGGCAACGGGACCAGCGACTACCCCGCCTACCAGCCGGCCCCCACCGCGGTGCCCACCAAACCGCAGCCGGTGAACTACCCGGAGGAGGGCGGGTCCCACGACCCGAACCCGTACGCGACGCAGACCGACGCCACCACGCAGTTCGGGTGGGGCGGCGGCCGGCAGCCGGTGAGCGTCGACATCCACAAACTGGGCGACTACGCGATCGACATGAAGAACATCGCCGACTTCGAGCGCGACCACGCGCAGATGCAGTTGCTGATGGACAGCACCGCCAAGTCGTGGACGGGCGGGCCCCTGTTGCCGGAGGGGTCCTGGGCGCTCGACCAGTTCCAGCACAACGCCGAGGAGTTCGTCCAGTACCTGCAGAACCTCTACAACGCGGTCTACAACATCGCCTTCGCCGCGAAGTCTGTCGCCGACTGCTACAACGGCACGGACGGCTGGTCGGCGGCGGACGTCAACGCCGTCGACTACGCCTTCGGCGACAACGTCCCCAGGCCCGCCGGCTGGTACGCCGGGGATGACAAGACCTGGCTGCAGGCGCAGGCGGAGAACAAGCAGGCCACCCAGGGCGCGATGCCGCCGGTGTGGAAGACGCACCACCAGACTCAGTCGGGGAACACCACGATCACGTTCAACGACGACGGACAGGGGCACACGCAAACCATCACGGTCACCACCAATCCCGACGGCGGCAGCACCATGGTGATCGTCGATGACGTCAACGGGAAGAAGACCACGACGACCACGACGTCGCAAGTGCGGATAGTCGGGAACACGCAGACGACGGTCGATCGGCAGGACGGCCGGATCATCGGCAGCACGACAGTGGTGACGTCGGACGAACAGGCGCCCGGCGGCGACGGGATGCTGCACGTCGTCACCACCACGAAGCTGGACGACACCGGCGCGGTGGAGCACCGGACGGTCGTGACGACGTACACCGGGCCCGAGGGGCCGTCGACCACGACCGCCGAGTACGACGCCAAGGGGAACCTGCTCAGCGAGGTCACCACCGGCACGCCGACCGCGAGCGCTCCGGCCGGCTCGGACAGCACGATCAACGACGCCGACAAGCAGATCGACCAGACCAACTCCTGGCTCGTGAACATGCCGGTCAACAACTATTACGGGGTGGAATGACCATGGGAACGCCGGACTATTGGGGTGCGTCGGTACCGCGTCTGCCGCACAACCCGACGGCTGGCTATTACCCCTTCCCTCCGTTGCCGAAGACGCTCACACCGCGGCCGGAGAGTGACCCCAACACGCCGATCGAGGCCGTCCGCCAGAAGATTCTGAGCCAGCATCCGGAGCAGATGTCGGCGGCGGCGGACCAGTGGCAGAACCTTCACGACTTCCTCTCGGGCCTCGGCGACCAGATCCGGCAGAAGAGCCAGACGTTGCACGACGAGGCGTGGAAGTCGCCTCAGGCGGCGGCGGAGTTCCTGAAGCGGGGCCCTGGCACCACGCTGGCGGCGCTGGACCAGTGGAAGGCGGCGGCGGCTGCGAACCGGGACGCGCTGCGGTCGCTGGTGGGGATGGTGACGAAGGCGCGCAGCGACATGGACAAGTTGTGGTCGCAGTACTTGAACGACGTCGATTACGCCAAGTGGGTCCACGTCCGTTCCAACTTCCAGGACTTGCTTCACTGGGCGGCACAACCGTTCAACCACTCCGAGCTGGCGGACTACGAGAAGCAGAAGGTGGCGGCCGTCCACGACGACTACAGCCAGCGGGCACGGGTTCTGGCCTGGCAGGTCGCGGAGTCGTATTTCGACATCCTGAACCACCACGGGGTCGCGGGCCAGGGGCTCGGGATCGGTCCTTCTTTCCAGCCGATGAACGCGCGGCTGTCGGCCATCGGGGTACCGCCGCTTTCGATGCCTGGTTCACCTCCTGCGCCTCCCGTGCCGCCTCCGATGCCGCATCCGATGCCTCCCGCGCCGCCTCGGCCGCAGATCGCGCCGCCGCCGGTGCTTGGCGTGCCTGCGCCTCCGGCTCCGCGGGGGCTGCCGGTGCTGCCGCCGGGGTTGGGCGCGCCGCGGGTACCCGGGTCTTTGCCGGGGCTGGCGGCCGGGTTGGCACCGGGGCTGGTGCCGGGGCTGGTCCCCGGGCTGTCCGCGGCGCGCCGGGGCTTGGCGGAGCCGAAGCCGGCCGGTCTGAGCAGGCGCGGTGTCGATGCTCTCAAAGGTCTGACAGGCGACGCGCTGCCGGCGGTGCTGTCCCGTGAGGGGTTGGGGCTGGCTGAACCTGGCGGGCTCGGGCGGTCGCAGACCCCTGACGCCAGCGCTCTGCGGGATCCGCTCGCGGCGCCCGGCGAGGGGACGGAACCGGTCGCCTCGCTGCGTTCTCCGTCGGCGACGGCGGCGGGCGGGCGTCCCGTGTCGGGAACGGGCGCGGGGATGGAGGAGCCGCCGCCTACGCGTGGGCAGGGCGCGACCGAGCAAGGCGGTCGGCGGCGCGTATGGCAGCCGACGCCGGGGGAGCAGGAGGAGTTCAGCGTTCCGCCTGCCGGGACGGTTCCGGGAGTGCTGTCCGGCCCGCGGCTTGGTGCCGCGGGTCCGGGGAGGGCCGGGCTCGGAGACGGGTTCGGCGAGCCGCCGGCCGTGCGGGCCGGTGGTGCTGAGGCCGGCCGGAACCCGCGACGACGGCAGACGACTCGCAAGAAGCGCACGATCGCGCCCGGCGAACCGGGGATGGAGTGGCTCGGCCTGGAGGAGACGCTGGAGGGGGTGTCGGAACCGGTCCTGAACGCGGCTCCGCAGATCGTGGCGAGCGAGGACACCTCGGTCGGCCTGCGGACAGCGGCGCTCGACGCGGAAGCAGCGCTGCCGCGGACCAGGCGGCGCGCGGCGGATCAGGACACGGAGACGGCGCCCCCGGGCGAGGAGGCCTGGACCGTGCCGACGCCGGGCGGCGGGGTGCTCGCGACGCAGGGTGCCGGCGTCGGCGACGACAAGCCGGGACCCGCGCTGCGGGCTGGTCAGGCTTGACCGGTGGGACGGCGGGGGTATCGGGGCCGCCCGCCGCCCGGCTTCACCACTACCTGCCCGGAGCCTCATGCGACCGCGTGGCGGCCGGCAGATCCGCCGCCGAAGCTCACGTCCGAGCGCCGCCTGCCTACTTGTCCGGCTCGGCCGTCTTCGCGCGTGTTCACCTGTCGGGCTCGGCCGTCCTCGCGTGCGCCCGCCGGTCCAGCGCACCGCCGTGTCGTGTGCTCACCAGTCCGGCTCGGCCGCCTTCGCGCGCGCTCACCTGTCGGGCTCGGCCGTCCTCGCGTGCGCCCGCCGGTCCAGCCCGCCGCTGTGTCGCGTGCGCACCAGTCTGGCTTGGCCGCCTTCGCGCGTGTTCACCTGTCGGGCTCGGCCGTCCTCGCGTGCGCCCGCCGGTCCAGCGCACCGCCCCTGTCGCGTGCTCACCACTCCCCGCCCCGAGCCTCATGCGACCGCGTCGCCGCCAGCAGATCCGCCAGCGTCAGCCCCCGCAGCTCGCGGACCGAGGGCGCGCGCCCGAGTGTGCGCAGCCGTCCCGACTGGGCCTTGCGCATCCCCTCCAGCAGCTTGCGGGCCTCGCGGGCGTTGCCGAAGGTGCCCTCGTCGCGCTTGAGGTGGCCGAACCACTGCAGGAGGGCGTCGTCGAGGCCGGGGGCCGGTTCGTAGTCGCCGGCGGTGGCCATGCGGCCGATGATCGCCACGAGTTCGGCCGGGGTGTAGCTGGCGAACTCCATGCTCTTGGCGAAGCGGGAGGCCAGGCCCGCGTTGGCGTCCAGGAAGTCCCGCATGTCCGCGGTGTAGCCGGCGACGATGACCGCCACCTCGTCGCGGTGGTCCTCCATCAGCTTCACCAGGGTGTCGATCGCCTCCTGGCCGAAGTCCGCGCCGCCGCCTCCGGGGCGCGACAAGGTGTAGGCCTCGTCGATGAACAGGACGCCGCCGAGGGCCGCGGTGAACACCGTCGTCGTCTTCTCCGCGGTGTGGCCGACGTACTGTCCCACCAGGTCGCGGCGCGCCACTTCGTGGAACTCGCCGTGCGGCAGGATTCCCAGGGCTTTGAGAAGCTGCCCGTACAGGCGCGCCACGGTGGTCTTGCCGGTGCCGGGCGCTCCGGTGAACACCAGGTGGTGGCTCACCGCGCCGACCGACAGGCCGGCCTCGCGGCGCCACTGGTCGACGTGGATCTCGTCGATGAGGGCGCGGACCTCCGATTTGATGGCCGCCAGCCCGACCATCGCGTCGAGGTCGGCCAGCAGCTGATCGACGGTGTCCGCGTCCTGGGCCGCGCCGCCGGTGCGGATCCCGACGCCCGCCGCGCCGTCCTCGTCCGGGGCCTCGCGCACCGTCGGGGTGGCGCCCTCGTCCAGCAGGATCCCCGGCTCGGCGCAGCGCTCGACGCGGCAGCCCTCGACCAGGCCCGAGCAGCCGCGGCCGAAGTGCATCCCGACGCCCGCGGTCTCGTGGACCCAGGTGCCGGTGACGGCCGGCGCGCTCTGGTGCGCCACGGCGATGCCGACGCCGCCCGCGCCGGAGACCTCGCAGCGCTCGATGGTCGGCCGGCCGCCCTGGTACACGTAGACGCCGCGGCCGCCGCAGCCGGCCACGATCGTGTCGCGCAGCACCGGGTCCGCGCCGAGCCGCACGATGATCCCGTCACCGCCGCTGTCCCGGACCTCGCACTCGGCCAGCAGGCCGGCCGCGTCCTCGATGACGAACCCGGTCTGCCCGCCGACCGCCTTCACCCGCCGCGCGGTCAGCCGCGTGCCGTCCCCCGCCCACACCCCGGTGTGGTCCTCGGCGCCGACCTCGCAGTCGTCGAGCGACAGCTGGGCGGCCCGGGCGCTCACCGCCGGGTATCCGGCCGAGCGCAGCACCAGCCGCCGGAGCACGACGGCGCCGCCGACGCAGCTCACCGCCGGCCGCCCGGCCGCGCCGGCGTCGATCGTCACCGTGCCCGCCTCTCCGGCCGCCTCCAGGCTGATGCGCCGGCCGGCCAGCCGCAGGCCCTCGGCGTAGTGCCCGGGCGCGATCGACACGACGGCGCCGTCCGGTGCCATCTCCAGCGCGTCCTGGATCGTCGGATAGGCGCCGGGTTCCTGGGAGACGGTCAAGGTCTGGGTCATGGCTCCGCCGGATCTCGTGGGCAGACATCGCATCCATCATGCGGGGGCGGCCGGTCCGGGTGTGAGAGGTAAATACAGGACAACCGCGAGCGTCCACGGCTCCGCTCACGCGCCTACCGTGGAAACGGTGCCGTGCAAGCGGAGCGGCAGGCGTTCCGGCGCGGCTCGGTGAGGACTCCCATGACCCAAAGGCTCGGCAGCCGGCGCACGGCCCCGTCGCCGGCCCCCGGTGACGAGGCACCGGCCGGCTACCACGACCTGGAGCCGGTCCGCCACGGCGCGACCAGCACGCTGTTCAAGGCGTACAGCGAACACCTCGGGCGTCAGGTCGCACTGAGGATCGCGGCCACGCCCGCACCGACACCGGTGGCGCGACGCTTCGCCCGGGAAGCGGAGGCGCTGGAGCGACTGGCGCAGTACGCGAACACGGCAGCGCCACTGGACGCGGGCCTGACAGACCGCGGCCTGCCCTATGTCGCCCGAGAGTACTTCGCGGACGGATCGCTCCTGGACCTGCTGGAGACGACCGGGCCGCTGCCGCTCACCGACGTCCTGTACATCGGTGTCCTGACGGCCACCGCGCTGGGTTCCGCACACGCGCTGGGGTTCCTGCATCAGGGCGTCAAACCGCAGAACATCCTGCGTGCGGCCGACGGCGGCATCGCACTGGCGGATTTCGTCATCCCGGCGTTGGCACCGGCCCCCACGCAGGCCGAGGATCCTGCGCACTGCGCGCCGGAATGGCTGCGCGGCGAGCCGCCGAGTGTGGCGACAGATGTCTATTCGCTGGGCTCGACGCTGTTCCAGCTGCTCGCGGCCCGCCCGCCGTATCGGCCCGGCGGCGGCGTCGCGAACCTGCTGCTGCGGATGCAGAGCGAGGAACCGCCGCGGCTGGTGCGCGCCGATGTGCCGCCGGCGGTCGCGGCCGTGGTGGCACGCGCGATGGCGCGCGAGCCGGGGGAGCGGTATCAGGATGCTTTCACGGTCGCCGCCGCCCTGCGGGCGATGCAGGCGGAACTGGGCTTGGCCGAGGTGGACGATCCCGGGTGGCTGCCGGCAGGGGATCCGGGGGCGGTGGAACAGGGGCCTGAGACACCCGGCGCCGCGATCATGGCGATCGGACCGGCCGCTCCGGATGATCCTTTCGAGAGGGTCGCCGCCCAGCCCGAACCCGCTGGCATGGCCGGTCTTCTCCAAACGCGCGGCCCCGCGCTAAGCGGAACCTCCATCGCGGCCCGACGAACCAACCGGCGCCGCTGGCCGACCGCTGTGGGCGTCGGCGCAGTAGCGGTGGCAGCAGTCGGAGCACCGCTGTTGTTCAGCCGATCGGCGAATACCACCACGGCGCCGAGCACGTCCTCGACCTCTGCCGCAGCCGCCGATCCGTCCGGAGCGGCCGGCGCCCCGGCCCAGAGCGCGCCGCCGTCCGTGGCGGCCCCGGCCGCGGTCGTCGCGGTCGACGCCGGCGCGACCGTGAATCTGCGCTGGACGCTGCCGCCGGGCGTCGAGCTGTACCCGGTGCTCGTGCAGGTGATGCCGGCCTCCGGTGCCCGGCCGGCGCCGCTGCCGCTGCCGGCGGCCACCGGCGCGTACAGCGTGACCAGCCTCGATCCCGGCGCGGGATACTGCTTCCAGATCGGCCTGCTGTTGCGCTTCGGCGACGCCGGGCACCCGCCGACCGAAGTGTGGTCGACGCCGGCCTGCGTGCGCGGCGCGGTCGCGGCGGGGACCGCGGGTGCGACAGGTGCGGCGGGCACCTCGGGTGCGGCGGGCTCAGGAGGCCGCTGATGTCCGACCGCCCGGCGCCCAAGCGCCAACCCGGCTTCTTCCCCACCTCCTCCTTCCTGCGCCTGGCGGTCGCCGAGGCCGCGATCGTCGGCGGCCTGGCCGCATCCGGGCGCACCCGCCCCGCCGGCGCGGTCGCGGTACTGCTTCTCGCTGTGACGCTGGCACGGCGGAACGGTCGCTGGTGGCTCGACCACCGCATCGTGGCGCGCGGGTACCGCCGGCGGCGCGCCGCCCGACCACAGTCGCATCGGGACGCCCGGATCACGGCCCTGAGGGCGCTGGCTCCCGGGCTCACCGTGAGCACCGTCGCCGCTAACGGAATCGGCATCGGCGTGGCCTGCGATGGCGACGCCTGGTTCGCGGTCGCAGAGTTCTGCCAGCCGATACGGATCGGGTCGCCAGCAGGTCTGCACGACCCGGATGGCTCGGCTCCCGGCGATCACCTGTTCCCGGATCTCGCCGCGATGCTCCGTGACTGCGGCGTCCCCGGAGCGGCCGTGCAGCTCGTGACGCACACTGTTCCCGCTCCGGCCCCGGCCCTCGACCCGGACTGCGCCGCGGTCGTGTCCTACCGCGAGTTGATCCGATCGGTGGGACCGGTACCCGCCGAACGCTCGCTGCGGCTCGCGGTGCGCGCCGACGCCGAAACCCTGGCCCGCGCCGGAGTCCGGCAGGCCGATCAAGCTCCGGCCGTCGTCGCCGGCCTGGCCCGCCGAGCCGCGCGCGCGGCGAGCCGGCACGGCTGGAAGGCGACGGCTCTGGACGCCGACGACCTCGTCAAAGCCCTGTCACACTCGACGAGACTCGGCACGGCACCGCACGAAGAGTGGGACGCCTGGCATTCGGGGCGCCCGTCGAGCGCCGACCACGGAGCTGGAAACCAGGCTCTGACCCACCGCACCTACTGGCTCCGAAACTGGCCGCGGTCCCGCGACGTCGCAACCCTCCTCGACCGCCTGGCCGCCGCACCAGCCGTCCTGACCAGCCTCGCTCTCACTCTGACCGCCGGAGACGACAGCGTCGACATCTGTTGCCTGATCCGCGTCGCGGCCAAGCCGGGCGACCTGGCGAACGCTTCGGAAGACCTCGAAGCCACCGCGCACTCGATGGACGCCGTCGTGGTTGCACTCGACGGCGAACAGGCACCCGCTGTCTACGCCTCAGCACCGACCGGAGGAGGTCCGCGATGACGGTCCCCACGCCGAACCCGGCTGCGCTTAACCCCGCCGAACCCCCGGCACTAGCCGCCCAGGACCTCGACCGGGCCGACGCGCGAGGGCCGCATCAGCCCTCGACGACCTCGGCTGGCCCGGCGATCACGACGGCTGGCCGCGCCGCGACCGCATCGCTGACCGCGGCCGCGCCGGCTCGCGCGTCCGCCGCTGCCGCCGCTGTCCCGCCGGCGCCACCCGGCTTCGGCGCCGGTCCCTCACACGACGACCGGTTCCCCGCCTCGCCCGAGGACGGCGAATCCTCTCGCCACGGCCGTCCGCCGCGCCTGCGCCTCGGCTGGCACACTATGCGCCTGTCGGTCCGGGCGAGCGCCGGACTGCGGAACGCCCCGCCGCCCTCGGCATCCGAAGCCGCGACCGCCCTGTGCCCCCCGCCCCTTCACAGCGGCCTGATCCTCGGCCGCGACGATGCCGGCCACGCCGTCGCAGTCCCCATGTTCACCGCCGAACCGGCGCGCGTCACCGTGGTGGGCGGCCATCGCCTGGCCCAGATCATCCTGATCCGGGCCCTCGCCCTGGGCGCCGCCGCCGTGATCACGGCCGCGGACCCGCGGGCCTGGCAGGGATTCGGGCGAGTCGCGACCGGCGAGGCGGACCGCGTCGTGGTGCTTCCCGCGGGCCGCCCGGTGACCGCGTTCGGCACGGCCGACCAGCCCGCGCTGATCGTCGACGACCTGGGCGCGAGCGGTCCTGACGCGGTCGGGCCCCAGGGGGCGTGGCAGACGCGGCTCACCGTACTCAGAACCCTGACCAAGTCCGCTCGCGCGCTCGCTGGCGAGTGCCGCTTCCTGCTCCTGGAGAGCCCCGACCTCGACGACACGCTCCTGCTGGTCAGTGCCGGCGACAGCCGCCGCGTCCACCTCACGCCCACCTCGGTCGAGCGCCGTGCGTTCGGGCCGCCGCTCACTGGGCCGCCGCTCACTGGGCCGGCGGGCACCACGCCAGCTGGACCAGCCGTGCTCCGTCCCGGCGGGTGATCAGCCAGCCCCGGCCCGGCGGCAGCGGCTGGGGCTTCAGGTTCCCGAACAGCGCGCCCTCCTCGCGGGGGCCGGACATCATGATGCCCGGTGCCGCCAGTTCCCTGATCCGGGCGATGACCGGGTCGAACATGGCCCGGCTCGCGCCGCCGATCCGCCGCGTGAGGATCAGGTGCAGGCCCAGGTCGCGCCCCTGGGCCAGGAACTCCACCAGCGGCGCCAGCGGGTTGGTGGCGGCTCCGGCCACCAGGTCGTAGTCGTCGACCAGCACGTAGACCTCGGCGCCTTTCCACCAGCTGCGGGTGCGCAGCTGCTCGGCGGTGACGTCCGGTCCGGGCAGCCGTTCCCTGAGCACGGTCACGACGCCCGCGACGAGCTCGGCGGTCACCTGGGCCGAGGAACCGTAGCCGGCCAGGTGCTCGGTGTCGATGCAGCCCAGCAGGCTGCGCCGCTGGTCGACCAGGATCACCCGGGCCTGGGCCGGGGTGTGGGACCGCGTGATACCGCGGGCCAGGCCGCGCAGGAACGAGCTCTTGCCACACTCGATGTCGCCGAACAGCAGCAGATGCGGATCGGCGTCGAAGTCGACGTGCACCGGCTGCAGGTCGATCTCGGCGATGCCGATCGGCAGGCGCCCGCGCCGCACCGGGACCGCCGAGGTCACAGGACCCTGTGAGACGGGGCCGGGGCCGGGGCCGGGCAGCGGCAGCGCCTCGTACGGCAGCACGTCCGGAAGCAGCCGCACAGCCGGCGCCGGATCCCCGTCCCAGGCGTCCCGGACCCGGGCGACCAGCTCCGTCAGCCCCTCGGCGATGCTCTCAGGGTCCTGACGGCCGTCGAGCCGGGGCAGCGCGGTCAGGAAGTGCAGCCCCTCGGGCGTCAGCCCGTGGCCCGGGCTCAGCTCCGGCACGTTGACCGCGGCCCGCCGGTTCAGGACCGAGTCCCCGGGCTCGCCGAGCCGCAGCTCGACCTTCGTCCCGAACAAGTCGCGGTGCTGCGGCCGGATGTCCGTCCAGCGTCCGCACGCGGCGACCACGTGCACCCCGAGGCCGAGTCCGCGCGCCGCCAACTCCACCACGAGGGGTTCGAGGTCCTCGAACTCCGAGCGCAGCGTGGACCAGCCGTCCACCACCAGGAACACGTCGCCGAACGGGTCGTCGGCGAACCGCCCCGAGCGCCGCGCGCGCCGGTAGGCGGCCATCCCGTCCACGCCGTGTTCGGCGAACCGCGCCTCCCGCTGCTGGAGGATTCCGCGCACCTCGGCCACGGTCCGCCGGACGGCGTCGCCCTCGCGCCGCGCGCCGACCCCGCCGACGTGCGGCAGCCCGGCCAGGGCGCGCAGCGCGCCGCCGCCGAAGTCCAGGCAGTACACCTGGAGCTCGCGGGGCGTGTGGGCCAGGGCCAGACTCGTTATCAGAGACCTGATGAACGTGCTCTTGCCGCTCTGCTGCGCCCCGGCCAGCAGCACGTTGCCCGCGGCTCCGGCCAGGTCCAGCGTCATGACCTCGCGCCGCTGCTCGAACGGCCGGTCGACGAGTCCGGTGACGGCCCGCAGCGCGCCCTGCGCCGCCGGGTCCTCGACGGTCAGCCCGCGGCCGCTGACGGCGACCGGCGGCAGCATCCGGTCCAGGGTCGGCGGCTCGGCCAGCGGCGGCAGCCAGACCTGATGCGCGGCCGGCCCCTGGCCCTCCAAACGCTTGACCAGGATGTCCATGAGTGTGTCGCCGCGGACCGCCTCCTGTCCGCCTTGCTCGGTGGCCTGCTCAGCGGCCTGCTCGGCGGCGGAGGCTTCAGGGGCTTCCAGGGCACGCCGATCCTCGGCCGCGAGCACATAGTGCGTGCCGTAGGGCCGGACGAGCTCGGGCGCTTGCCCGAGCTCTGAGTCGTCCGGTCCGCCGCCGCTGTGCTGCACCCCGGAGACATAAGCGGCCTTGAACCGGGTCAGCGTGTCCGTGCCCACCTTCAAGAAGCCGTGCCCCGGAGCGCGCGGCAGCTCGTAGGCGTCCGGAACGCCCAGCACCGCGCGGCTCTCCATGGACGAGAAGGTCCGCAACCCCAGCCGATACGACAGATGCGTCTCCAGCCCCCGCAGGCGACCCTCCTCAAGGCGCTGCGACGCCAACAGCAAGTGCACTCCCAGCGAGCGTCCGACCCGGCCGATCTGCACGAACATGTCGATGAAGTCCGGGCGGGCGGTGAGCAGCTCGCTGAACTCGTCACAGATGATCAGCAGGCTCGGCAGCGGCTCCAGCGGCACGCCGGCGGCGCGCGCCCGCTCGTAGTCACGTTGGGAGGCGTGGTTGCCGGCGTCGCGCAACAGCTCCTGGCGCCGGACCAGCTCGCCGGAGATGGCGCCGAGCATCCGGTCCACCAGCGACAGCTCGTCGGCGAGGTTGGTGATGACGGCGCTGGTGTGAGGGAGCCGGTCCAGGGCGGCGAACGTGGCGCCGCCCTTGAAGTCGACGAGGACGAAGTTGAGGATCTCCGGGCTGTGCGTCACCGCGAGCGCCAGGACCAGCGTGCGCAGCAGCTCGCTCTTGCCGGAGCCGGTGGCGCCGATCAGCAGGCCGTGCGGGCCCATGCCGTCCTGCGCCGACTCCTTCAGGTCCAGTTCCAGCGGCCGGCCGTCCGGGCCCACGCCGATCGGCACGCGCAGCCGGTCCCGGGTCGGCCGGCCGGCGCGCAGCGCCGCGAGGTCGAAGCCGTAGGGGTCGGCCAGGCCGAGCAGCTGCCCGAGGCCCAGGTCCGCACCGAGGGCCGGCCGGTCGGCGACCGAGGAGGCGGACAGCCGCAGGGGCGCCAGCTGGCGCGCCAGGACCTCGGCCGCGCCGACGCCGAGGCTGTCGGCGCGGCCGAGGTCCGTTCCCCCCTCCGCGGTGGTCGCCCGGAGCCGGCCGTCAAGATCCTGATTCAGGATCACCGAGGTCCCGTCGAGCAGCCGCGGCGGGACGCCGGACAGGTCCAGGAGGGTGACGCCCTCGACGCCGCCGTCGGCCAGCACGTGGTCCGAGCCCTCGGTCCGGCCGCCGTCGACGACCACGACGACGTGCGGTACGGCACCCCGGCCCGCGGCCGGCGATCCGGCCGGGGTGAACCTGCCGCGGCCGGCGAGCACGTCGTCGAGCATCGCCTCCAGCGCCGTCACCGACGGCGTGAACAGCCGCACCTGCCCGACGGCGTCGGACTTCGTCGCGTGCAGCGCGTGCGGCAGCCACTTGGCCCACTCCCAGTCCGCGCGGTGCTCGTCGGACACGCACACGGCGACCAGCAGGTCGTCGGGGGAGTGGAAGGCGGCCAGCTGCGCCAGCACCGCCCGGACCAGGCCCCGGCAGCCGTCCTGCGGGCCGCGCAGATAGACATGGGAGAAGTCGCGCAGCGCCACCGCCACCGGCAGCTCGGCAACCACCGAATAGGAGGCGACGAACGTGCGCAGCGCCTTGGCGCACAACGGTTCCAGCTCATCGACCGGCCGGGTCCGCGGCGGGATCAGCGGCGTCGCGAGTTCCTGCGGCCCCAGCCCCAGCCTGGCCACACCGAAGTCGCCGTCGCCGCGCCGGCGTTCCCACAGGCGGCCGCTGTTCACGGTCGACCACAGCGCCCCGGGGTCCGGATGCCGGTAGTGGACCGCCTCACGCTGCCGCCGCACGACGTCGCGGACCTGCGCGCGCTGCGTGGACAGCCGCCGCATGTACTGGCGACGGGCCTCGATCATCTCCCGCTTGCCCGGGCCACTGTTCCCGGCGACCATCGTCGCCATCATGCCCAGCGTGGAGACCCCGTACATCCCGCCGGCCACATAGGTGATCGGGCCGCCGCGGCCCTGGCTCATCATCAAGCCCATCGCGGCGGTGCCGGCGGCCATCGGCAGCATGCTGAGCAACCGCGCCCAGCTCTTGCCGGCCGCGTCCGGCAGCTCCGGCGGCGCCTCCAGCAGGATCTCGCCGGCCGGCAACGGCGGCGCCGGCCGGCGCGGCGGGCGTTTCACGACGACCAGGGACACCAGCGGCCACCTCCGTGCCATGTCAGGATTCTCACGCTAATCCGCATCCCCGCCCCGCCGCAGGTCCTGAGAAAACAGGACACCCGGGAGCCGTTCGGACCTGGTCCGCGCGGTGTTACCGTGACCGCGACGGCGGCCGTCCGGGCCGCGGGCGGGAGGTGATGGCGGTGGTGGCCGCGACCGGACTGAGCCTGACGCGGGTCACCGTGGCGACCGACGGGCGACGCCTCGACGTGGCGGTACCGGGCGACGTGACCGTGGGCGAACTGCTGCCGCACCTGCTGCGGCACGCGGGAGGGGAGCTCGCGGACACCGGCGAGACGCACGGCGGCTGGGCGCTGCGCCGCGGCCCCGGAGCGACGCTGGACGACAGCAGGACCCTGAGTACCCAGGAGGTCCGGGACGGCGAGGTGCTGTACCTGGTGCCGCGCCGCGCGGACTGGCCCGAGCCCGCCTACGACGACGTGGTGGACCTCATCGCCGCCGACGCCCGCCGGGCCGCCAGATCCTGGGACGGCGCCGCGACCCGCTTGTGCACCCTGACCGTCACAGCACTGGTGCTGACCCTGGGATCGATCCTGCTCGCCTGGTCCGGGCCGCCCTGGCGGGTCCCCGGCGCGGTGGCGCTCGCCGTGGCGCTGGTCGCGGAGCTGACCGGCGTCCTGGTGTCGCGCTCGTTCGGCGACGCCGGTGCCGGAGCGGTGCCGGCGGCCTGCGCTCTGCCTTATGCGTTCATCGGCGGGTTGTTGGCAGCAGAGCCCAAGACAACCACCGGGGGCTTCGCGTTCCCCCCGGTAACCGCCCACGATCTCCTGCTCGGCGCGAGCGCCCTGGTGTTGTTCAGCGTCGTCGGATACGTCGGCGTCGCCGCGGGAACCAGCATGTTCACCGCCGGCACCGCCACCGGATTGTTCGCCGCGGGCGGCGCCGCTTTGACGGTGGCCGGGGTGTCCCCCGCCGGCGCCGCGGCGATCGTGCTCGCCCTGGCGATCGGGCTGCTGCCGGGCTACCCCCTGACCGCCGCCTGGCTGGGACGGCTGCCGATGCCAGAACTTCCCGACCGGCCCGAGGCCATCGTCCAGGACCAGCCGCTGCCGGCCCGCGCGGATGTCTTCGCGACAGTCGTGCGCGCCACCGATCTGCTGTCCGGTCTGCTCCTCGCCGCCGCGACCACCAGCCTCGCCGCGATGATCGCGCTGGTCGACGCGGGCCCGGGAGCGCGCTGGCTGTGTGCCGCCGGATGCGTGGCGCTGCTCTTGCGCGGCCGGTTCTTCCCGAGTCCGGTCCAGCGGATCCCGTTGCTGGCAGCCGGGGGCGCGGGACTGGCCGCCGTACTGCTGGCCATCGCCAGGACCACCCACGACCAGGCCGGGCGACTGGGGCAGTTCGCCGCCGTGGCCGTGGTGGCGGCCGTGGTTCTCGCCTCAGGGCTCGTGTACAGCAGGCGCCGGCCCACACCCCGGGTCGGCCGGGTCGCGGACCTCGTCGACGTCGCGGCCGTCGTCGCCCTGGTGCCGCTGGCGTGCGCGGTGCTGGGCGTCTACCAGGCCGTGCGGGACGTGTTCGCGGGCATCGGCGGCTGACATGGCATCCCGCCGGGACCAGCTCCAGTCCTACCAGTTCCTGGTCCACCGGACGATTGCCGCTTTCGTCATGCGCGAGACCGACCCCGCGACCTCCCCCCTGCGCCGTGGCGTCGGCGCGGTGTTCGCCGGAGTGATGGCCGCGGTCCTCGCGGCCGCCGGCTTCGGGGTCTACGGCTTGGTGACCAAATCAGCCCCCACCAGTGTTCAGACCGAGGGCACCGTCGTCGTCGAGAAGGAGACCGGTGCCGACTATGTGTTCCTCGGCGGACGACTGCACCCCGTCCTGAACTACGCCTCCGCCCTGCTCGCCGCCGGAAAGGAAGCACCCGCGGCGTCCGTCGTCAGCGGCAAGAAGCTGGCCGGGATACCCCTCGGCGCGACGATCGGCATCGCCGGCGCCCCCGCTTCGCTGCCCGCACCCGGCCGCGCCGTCGGCATGCCGTGGACGGCGTGCTCAGGACCCGACGGTGCCGGCACAAGGACCCTGACATTGTTCGTGGGCTCGGCCCAGACCGCCACCGATCAGGCGCTGCTGGTCAGCGACCCGGCCGGAACCCAGGAGTTCCTGCTCTGGCACGGCCGCCGCTACACCGTCCAGAAGCCGCAGACCGTGGTCCCGGCACTGTTCGGCGCACTCGTGACCCCGACCCCCGTGACCACGGCCTGGCTCAACGCGCTGCCGGCCGGAACGGACATCGCGCCGCTCGCCGTACCGGGCCAGGGCGCTGATTCACCGGCGGTTCCGGGGCGCCGCATCGGCGACCTCCTGGTCGCGACAACCGGCGCCGGCCCGCAGTACTACCTCGTGCGCCCCGACGGCCTGCAACCGATCACGGCCCTGCAAAAGGACATCCTCCTCGCGCAATACCCGGGAGAACCGAGCGCCGCGGCCTTGTCGGACATCGCCGGCCTGCCTCGATCGCAGACTCCTGGTCCCACCACCACAGCCACCGACATGCCGCAGAGCCCACCGACGCTGGGAACACCCGCACCCGCAGACCCGATCTGCGCACAGTGGCGGGACGCGCACACCCCACCCACCCTGGCATTCGCTAGCCTGCCGACGAGCGCCGCCGCCGCGGTACCGACCGGCCCCTCCGGCATCGGAACCGGCATCGCCGACCGGATCCTGGTGCCCTCCGGCCACGTGGCGGTGGTCCGAGCCCTGCCCTCACCCGACGCCGCCTCCGGCGCGTACTACGTGATCACGGACATCGGCGTCCGGTACTTCGTCCCGTCGGACACGGTCCTCAGGACACTGGGATACGACCCGGCGAGCGCGGTGGACGTCCCGGCATCGCTGCTCACGCTCATCCCCTCCGGCCCCGCGCTCGACCCGACCGCGGCGGTGCAGCCGGTGCGGATGGCGGTGGCCGGCGGGTCGTGAGCGGCGGCGGTCCCATGAAGAGACCTCGGAGGACTTCGTATCAGGATTCGTATCAGGACTCCGTATCCAACCCCTGAAACAGGTCCACCGGCGCCCCCGCCTGCCCGGGCGCCGCCCACGTCGCCTCCCCACCCGCCGTCGACGCCCGCCAGCGGCTACGTCGTCCGCGCAGGGCCACCGGCCGGCCGAGGGCCACTGTCAGCGCGGCGATGAGGGCGATCGCCGTCAGAGCCAGCGCCAGGGTGTGGCGGTCGGTGGGTGCCGGTGGCGGCGGGGCTGTGCGCTCGGCCGCCACCACCGAGCCCGTGCGCGCCGGGACCAGTGCCGCGGTGACCGCGGAATACGGGTTCACCATGCCGTGCCCGTACTCGGTACTGCCCGGTCCGGCGACGGGGGTCGCCGTTCCCATCAGCTGTCCCACGACCGCTCCCGCCGAGGCCTGCGGCCGCCGCTGGACGACCAGCGCGGCGGTGCCCGCGACGAAGCCGGAGGCCACATCCGTGCCGTCGATCGCGGCCACGCCGCCGCCACGCGCGAGGCAGACCGTGGCGACACCGGGAGCGGCGAGTCCGATGAAGCTGCCGACCGGCGAGCTGCTCCAGCGCCGCCCGTTCGAGTCCAGCGCACCTACGACCAGGGTGCCGCCTGCTCCACCGATCCCGCTGGACCCGGCGGACCAGGCGGGGACTGGCGTGACCGCCGGCCGCCCCGAAGCCGCCGCCACACCAGCCGCGACCACCAAGACCACATTCCGCTGAGCCGCCAGCGCGACGGCCGCCGACAACTCCGGACTCGACCGGTACGCGGGCTCTGCGACATCGACGATCGCGGCACCGTGCAGGACCGCGAAGGTGATCCCCGCCGCGAGCACGCTTGGATCCGTGCCCTGATCCGCCTGTCCGCTCCCATCCGACACCCGCACCGGCAGGATCCGGGCGTTCGGCGCGAGCCCGACGACCCCGCCGATGCCTGCCACGGATCCAGAACCCGACCCGGCGTGTGCCGCGATCGCCCCCGCGACCGCCGTCCCGATGCCGACGCAGTCGTCATGGGCCGCCCCGTGCCCCGCCACCGCGTCGTACCCCGGCTCCACCGATCCAGCCAGCTGCGGCTGCGTAGCGTCCACCCCGGTGCTCAACACGGCGACCACGACCCCTGATCCGTCAGCGAAGGGCCGCACGCGCTCGGGTGTCAGGACCTGCTGCTGCCACGGCGTTCCGGGCCACGGCGTTCCGGGCGGTGCGCACTGGACGTCGGCGCGCGCCGACGACGGCGCGGCAATGCCCAGAGCGGCGACAACCGGCCCCAGAACCATGGCCATTCTGCGCTTCATGACGCGACTCACTTCGCAGCCCACGCAGACGTGGGCCACAACCGCAGCATCTGCAAAATCTCATGCGTGAGTGAGATCCCCGAAGGACTGTCCGGATTGACCGCCAGCCCACAGTCGTCCGGCCAAGCCGTCAGCACGAACCGGAAAGCCGCCACGACATGCGGCACCGGCTCCGGAAAAGCCCGCGCGAAAGCAGCGCGCGACGTGAACACATCAATACTCGGCGACTCCGGCCCTCCCGTGATCCGCCAAGGGAACCCCGCCTCCATGATCTGGGCCGGCCCGGCGACCGGCTCCGTGGTGGGCACCACGACCACCGCGCCGAGCAGCAAGTGCACATAAGCGTCGACGTCAGCCGTACGGATCGCCTCAGTCAGCGCCGATTCGAGTTCCGGCGCCGCCATGCCGGAACCGGCCAAGTCGGCTTGCGCCTGCGCCACCATCGTGGCCGCACTCGCGACGCGCACACCGCCGCGTGCCGCCTCGGCCACCGATTCCAGCCGCACATAGGCGTCCACCGGCGTCCCCGGGTTCACCGCCAGGCGCCAGCCGGCGTCCGGCCAGTGGCGGCGCAACTCCTCATAGGTCGTGGCCACCGAGGCGTCGGCGAGTACGCCCACGTGGGCCATGAGGCCTTCGACGGATGTGAACGCCAGCACGTAGGTGTGGCCGAACACCACCCGGGTCACGAACCGCTGCACACCCGCGGCCCGGTCGGCCGTAGAGCCGGGCAGATACAGCGGCGCCGACTCGACCAGCCGGAAGTAGGCCGCGGTGTCCCCGGCTGCCGCCGCCTGCGCCATCGACTCCTCGACATCGTTGGCAGGCTTCCAGGAGCCGGTCGGACGACGGGGGTCCGAAAGCGTCATCAGTTCCTCAATCCCGCAAAGTTCGCGGTCGTAATGTGTGCCACAAGGCTGCGCGCACACCGATCTGGCGCCGGATCAGGGCGGCCAGCTGATCGTGGTGGGCCCAGGCCGACGCCCGGACGTCCCGGCGCGTCCCCGACCCCACGCCGGACCCACTGCCCGGCCCCGCGAAAGCCGCCGCATCAGCCATCCCCGCCAGCGGCGCCAGGTGCTGGGCCAGCGCAGCCTCCCCAAGCCGCACCCCGGCACGATCGGCCACCTCGGCATTCGTCAGCGCCTCCACATCGATCACGCCGACCCACCGCAGCCGATTGACGGTCTCTCGCCAAGCGACGCCGACACTGGCCGAAGCCGAAGCGAGCCGCCGGCCCCGCCGCCGCCGCAGCGGCGGCACCGCCAGTACGGCAGCCAGATACCCGACAGGAACCAGGACCGCCACCCCCGCCCAACCCGCCAGACCCGCCCAACGACCGCGGTGCGCAACCGAAGCCGCCCCCGCCTTACCCGCCGCCTTCGCCACCACAGCCGGCGGGGCCGGCGACGGCGCGGCGTCAAGCGCCTGGTCGAGCTTCGCGCGCTCCGGCGTCTGCCCCTGGGCCGGTGCCTCGGCGTCAGCACTGGACGCCGAAGCACCAGGCGTCGGATAGAACGGGACCCAGCCGATCCCGGCGAAGTCGACCTCCGGCCACACGAACGCGTCCGCACCGCTGACCTGCCACCGGCCCGGCGCCGTCTGGCTGCCCTCCTGGAAGCCGACGACCACCCTCGACGGCAGGCCGACGCTGCGCGCCATCACCGCGAAGGCCGTCGCGAACTGCTCCGATCTTCCGCTGTGGCTGACGCCGAGGAAGTAGGCGAGGTGGCCGTAGGTGTGGCCGGGCGGGGCCCCGGGATCGTTGTGTTCGGTCGTCCGCAGATAGCGTTCGAGCTGGTTCGCCTGCTGGAACGGTGACGTAGCCCCGGCCACCGCCCGCTGGGCGGCGTCGCCGACGGTCTGCGGCAGGCCGGCCGGCAGGACCGTGTCCGCTCGGGCCGCCGGGTCCGGCACCGCGCCCAGCAACTCCGCGGCGGTCAGGTCAGGCATCTGTGACACCACGTCATAGGAGCGGCCCGGCTGCACCGGGTCGCGGCTCAGAAGGCTTCCGGTCGTGGCGCCCGCGAGCGCTCCCAACGGACTCGCCGAGCTCAGTGAGACAGGTGTGGGGGCGGCGGGGAGCCAGTGTCCTGATAACGAGTCGATGGTGAACCGCTGCGCCAGCGTATGTCCCGCCGTCGCCGTGCCGGAGCCCGGCAAGCGGGTGTCGACCGGCCAGAACATGTCCGAGCTCGACCAGGTCCGGCCGTCGAACCGGTCCAGAGCGGCCAGGCGCCAGTCCTGCCCGCTGGTCGCGGCCACCTGGAACAGCGGGGTGGCCGGATGCGCCAGCCACCCCGGCACCTGGTCGAGCAGATCCGTGACCGCGGCGGGCTGCGCCTGCGGGCGGACAAGGTGCCGCGGGTCGTAGGGCTGCCTGCCGCCGAGCGCGGCCGGGGCCAGGACCACGGCGCTCGCGGCGATGGCCACGGCAGCCGGTCCGCCGAGGGCGGCCGGCCGGGTCCAGGTGCGGTCCTCGGCGAGCAGCAGGAGAGCGCAGCAGGTGTACAGGCCGGCGGCGAGCAGGCTGACGCCCCGGCCGCCGGTGCCCAGCGCCACACCGCCGGCCAGCACGGCGAAGCTGAAGGCCAGCGAGGCCAGCGTCGGCAGCCCCCGCCGGCGTCGCGTCAGGGCCTCGCCGGTCGCCCAGGCCGCGCACCACACCAGGCTGTAAACGCCGATCGTCAGCGCCGGATCGGCGGGGATCGGCGGTGGCGTGGCGAGCAGTCCGGACCAGCAGTTCCGGAGGGAAGTCAGGACCCAGACAGGGTTCGGCGAGGGTCCGGCCGCCCCGGGCAGGCGCGGAAGCACGAGCGGGATGAGTGCCAGATACGCGATGACGCCGAGGGGGAACGTCAGCCACAGGGAAACGCGACGCGCCCGAGCGAGCGCGACCAGCAAGGCCGGTGCCAGAACAGCGGCCGCGGTCATCCGGAGCACGGCCGCGGCGGGGAAGACACGCTCCCAGGCGGTGGCCGCGGCGGCGACGAGAACGGCCCCGAGCACGAGGCGCGGCCACCATCGGCCGACCGTCGGCTGCCGCGTCGTGAGCACGCTCATCGCGCCGTCCTGCGCTGCCATGCCGATCCGAACTCGGCCAGATCCGTGACGTGCAGAACGTCTGACTGTCGGCCGCCCGCCGGTGATGCACCGGGTGCGGCCCGCGAATCCGGCCTCTGTGCACTCCCGACCGTCACCACGGTCACCGCGTCGAACTCCGCCCGGATCCCCGCCAGGTTCTCCAGGGCCGCCGGGTGGGCGTCTCCGGTCACGAACGTCAGCGCCCCGCGCCCCCGAGCGGAGCGGACCAGAGCCATCGGCGACCGGTCGTCGGCCGCGTCGCTGAGCCGAACCTCGGCCAGCCGGTCCAGCACCGCCGCCGGGGCCGCGTGCCCCTCGACGAACACCTGGTCGCCGCAGGCCAGCACCAGTGGGAAGCCGGGCCGGGCGGCGGCCAGCAGCACCGAGGCCGCCGCGTCCACCGCGAGTTCGAAGTCGTCGGGGTGGGCGTAGGCGGTCGCGCGGGTGTCCAGCACGACCACGGTGCGGGGCAGGCTCGTGTCGGCCAGCGTGCGCACCATCAGCGTCCCGGTGCGCGCCGAGGTGCGCCAGTGGATCTGGCGCAGATCGTCGCCGAACTCGTACTGGCGCAGCGTGTGGAAGGCCACTGATCCGGCAGCCCGGTCCGCCCCGGGGCCGTCCGGGCTGCGCAGGCGCCCCGAGGGCGCGGCGGCCAGGGACACCGTCCTGGGCAGCACCCGCAGGGTCCGGGTTCCGCCCCGCGTGCGGGACCGGCTCAGCAACCCGAAGGGATCCTCCGTGACCAGGCGCAGCGGCCCCACGACCACATCGCCGCGCCGCGTGGTGGGCACCGGGTAGCTCCTCGTCGAAGACTCGCCGCGCCGAGGCGCCGGCAGCGGCACCGAGACCTCCGTCGTGCCGAAACAGTCCACCGCACGGATGCCGGCCCAACCCCGGCGTCCCCGCTGCGAACACGTCAGCACCGCGATCGCCGCGTCGCCCCGGGAAACCCGTTCCGGCGCCAGATCCCGGAGTACTTCGACTCCCGGCGAGCGGACGACCCAGAACAGCGCGACGGCGAGCGCCAGCATCCCGGCGATCCCGGGAACCGCCAGCTCCGGATAACCCAGCCACCACCCGGCGCCGCAGCACACCACGGCTGCCCACGCCACGCCCCAGCCTCGTGCGGTCGGCATGCTCAGACCCCGACCGGCGCCGCGGTGCGGGGGACCGGCACGCTGTGCAGCACCGAGGCCACGACGTCGGAGGCGGTCCGGCCGCTCTGCTCGGCCTCGGGAGCCAGCACCAGACGATGGGCCAGCACCGGTTCGGCCAGCGCCTTGAAGTCGTCCGGCACCACGTACGCGCGCCCGCGCGCCGCGGCGCGGATCCGCGCGGTCCGGACCAGCGCCACCGAAGCGCGCGCCGAGGCCCCCAGGCGCAACTCGGGCAGCGAGCGCGTGGCCGCGACCAGGTGGACGGCGTAGTCGTACAGCGTGTCCGCGACGTGGACGCCGGCGGCGTACTCGGCCATCGCGGCGATGTCGGCCGGCGAGGTCGGCGGCCAGCTCAGGGTTTCCAGCAGCGACTCGCTGCTCGCCCCGCGCACCACCGCGACCTCGGCCGCGTGGTCCGGGTAGCCGACGGCGACGCGCATCAGGAACCTGTCGAGCTGTGCCTCCGGCAGCGGATACGTCCCGGCCAACTCGACGGGGTTCTGTGTCGCGATCACCATGAAGGGCCGCGGCACGGGCCGGCTGACGCCGTCCACGGTCACCGTGTGCTCCTCCATCACCTCCAGCAGCGCCGACTGGGTCTTGGGCGAGGCGCGGTTGATCTCGTCGCCCAGCACGATGTTCGCGAACACCGGCCCCGGGTGGAACTGGAAGACCCGCTCCCCGGGATGGAAGATCGACACCCCGACCACATCGGAGGGCAGCAGGTCGGGGGTGAACTGGACGCGCTGGAGCCGGCCGCCGATCACCGCCGCCAGGCACCGGGCCAGCGTCGTCTTGCCGACCCCCGGCACGTCCTCCACCAGCAGATGGCCGCCGGACAGCAGGCAGGTCAGGGCGCGCTCGACCACCTCGCGCTTGCCTCGGATGACGCGCTCCACGCTGTCGGCCATCGTCGCGAACCGCAGGGCGAAGTCCGTGCCGCTGATCGTCGGTGCCGTCTGTCCCGGCTTCAGCGGCTCCAGCGGCTTCGCCGGCCACGCCCGCGCATCCTGATCCGGCGGCCGCACCGACCCGGCCGTGTCCTGTTCCGGGGCTACGTACATGACCACACTCCTGTCGCCGTACTGATGTAACCGCTGGCCACCCAGCCGTTCGAGCCGGCGATCTGATACCAGGTCGAGCCGGTCAGGGTCTTGTCCACCGGGTCCTGCCAGGTGTCGCCCGGGCCGATGCAGGACACTGAGACGGACGCGTTGCTGCCGGCCGGGTACTGGTTGACCACCGGCGCCGAAAGGTGGGGGGTCCGGCGCTCGTTGACCGGGTACAGCGAGTTGTTCGTGATGTGTCCGGGCCACGGTCCGGCCGTCAGCCGGACCGATCCGCCGGCCGGCGGCTGGCTGAGCCCCGCCGGATTGCGCGCGGCGACGGTGACCAGGTAGCTCTGGAAGTTCGTCAGGCCACTGATGGTGTCCGAGGTGCCGGTCAGCCCGGTGTCGTTCGCCGAGCCCCAGGAGACTTCGTACGTCACCGATGCTCCGCCGTCGCTGGACGGCGCGCTCCAGGACACGCCGATCTGATGCTGCGTCGCGGTGTCGAACGTCAAGTTCCGCGGCGCGTTCGGCGCCACGCAGGGCAGCGCGCCGGCGGTGGCCTGCGTGGTCGCGCTCCCGGTCGGGTAGTTCGCCGAGACGCCGAACCGGTACGGCTTGCTGCAAGTCAGACCGCTGACGGTGAAGTAGGAGGCTCCGCCGGCGGGTACCGGCGGCACCGACACTCCGGACGGCAGCCCGGTCAGCGTGTAGTCGGTGACGCCGGCGCCGACCGGGGTGAACGTGACGCGGATGGAGCCGGCCTGCGGCGTCTCGGTCACCGACTGCGGAGCCACCACCGGCGGCGGCGGGGTCGAAGAGGTCGAGGACGCCGGGGGAGTCGAGGGCTTCGCAGGACTGGAAGCCGAGCTCGACGTCGAGGGGGTCGACGGCTTCGAAGGGGTCGACGGTGTCGAGGCGTGCGAGACCGGCCGGGGCGGCGGTACGGAACTGGACCGGCTCGAATCGCTCGGCGGCTGCGACGGGGAGCTGGGCCGGTCCGGGGCGGACGGTGTCCCGGAGTCGCCGGAGGGCTTCGGGATCGACGGCGGCCCCTGGCCGGCCGAGGGTCCCTGCGACGTGGTGCCGGTCGTCGTCGGCGCCGAAGCGCTGGCGGGGCTGTCCGAGCCGCTCGCCGACGTCGGGGTCGGCGTGCTGTCGCCCGGCAGATGCGGGCCGTCCTTGCCGATGTGGTGCACGGCGCCGGAGGCCTCCACGGCCACCGCGTCCGGACCGTCCGGGTCGTCGATCCACAGCATGCCGTCCTTGACGAACAACAGCAGCTTGGCCGGATGGTCGGTCACCTGGATCCTGGGCAGCAGCTGCCCGGAGGCGGTGTCGTAGACGATGAGCTGCCCGGTGGTGTCATCGGGCAGATACACCCGGGACCCCAGCGCCTGGGGTGTTCCGAGGTCGTCGCCGACCGCGTCGGCCAGCGTCACCGAACTCGGCACGCCGCTCCTGGTGTCCACGACGATCAGCTCGCCGCCTCCGGACACCACGACCGGCACCACGGTGCCCTCGGTCGACGGCGGCGCCAGCCAGCCGCCCGGCGCCGTCCCGGCGGCCGCGGGCAGGTTCACCGTCGTGCGGCCACCGTCGTGGCCCAGCACCGTCATGGTGCCGCGGGCCGCGTCGGTCACCACCGGGGTGCCGCCGGCGATCGTCAGCGCCACCGGGTCCCCGGGCAGCCCGACGGTCACCGCCGGGCCCGGCGTCCCCTTCGCGACCGGGACCAGCTGTCCCAGCGTGGGCACCGGCACCCACAGCGTGCCCTGACCGTCGATCCCGGCGGCGCCGAGCTGTCGGCCCAGCCGCACCGGGGCGCCGATCGCGCTGAGCCGGGCCAGGTCGATCTGCTGGACCACACCGTGTTCGGGGTCGATCGCGTACGCCAGCCCCGCCCCGGCGACGATCTGGACGCCGGCGGTGTCGTAGTCCACCGACTGCGTCACCGTCAGCTGCGACGGATCGATCCGGCTCACCCGCCCGGTGACCGAGTCGACCACCACCACCTGTCCGCCCTCCTGCACGACGTGCAGCGGATGCCCCTGGGAGCCGGCGACCGCGACGCGCGCGTCGGCCACTCCCGCCGGCCCGTTGGCGTGGACGACGGCACCTCGCGGCGTGTCGGTGAGCCACGCCCCCGCGTCCCGCACCGCCGGCACGACCGCGCGCCACGCCCCGGCCGCCGAGAACACCGCGACCGCGAGCAAGGCCAGGGCCGCGAAAGCCGCCGTCGCGGCGGTGCGGTCGCGGCGGAGCGTGCGAATCAGAGCTCTTCGCATGGTGGACATCGTCGCGGCGGGGCGAGGCGACGGGCTAGTCGTGTGAAAAGCAGACGCGGGGTTTCGCGCGGCTCTCAACGGCCGACGCCAGGGGCGTTGACGGGCCGACGAGCACGCGGGACGATGATGTGAGCGATAACAGGATACTGACGCAGGGGTTGACGTGGACACCGTGGAGACGGACCCGGCCGAGGCCGCGAACAGCGCGCTCCGGGTGGCGGTCGTCGACGACCACCCGGTGGCGCTGCGCGGCATCGCCGCCATCATCGCGGCCTTCCCGGACCTGCACGTGGTCGCGACCGCCGCCGAAGCCCGCGACCTGCCCCGGCGCGAAGACGGCCAGGTGGACGCCGACGTCGTCGTCCTGGACCTGTACCAGGCCGACGGCCACCCGGCCCTGCCGGTCATCGCGGAACTGTCCGCGCAGCGGCCGGTCCTGGTCCTGTCCGCCTCCCGCTCCCCGGCCGTGGCGCTCGCGGCGGTCCGCGCCGGCGCGGCCGGCTTCCTGACGAAGGCCGCGCAGGAATCGGCCTACGCGACCGCGATCCGCGCCGTCGCCGCGGGAACCTTCTACCTGTCGGCCCAACTCGCGGACCTGATCCAGGCGGCGACACTGCGCGGAGCCACCGGCCACCAGGACACGCTCTCGCCGCGCGAGCAGGAGGCACTGGGCCTCATCGCCTGCGGCTTCACCCACCAGCAGACCGCCACCCGGATGGGGATCTCCAAAGGCACGGTCGACACCTACATCGCCCGCATCCGGACCAAGCTTCAGCTGGGGAACAAGGCGGAGCTGACGCTCGCCGCGCTTCGGATTCCGCCGGTGTGACGGATGTTTTCGGCGCTGCTGGCCTGTGTGTGGGTGTTGGTGGTGGGTGCGGTTTGTTTGTGGGTTGATAGTCAAGGGCGTTTTTTGACGGCTTCGCATGGGTTTAAGAAGGATCCGCTGGGTGGCGCAGTTCGGTGGTGTGCCTGGTGTCGCGCTGGCGGCCGGCGGTGGTGCTGGGCACGACCGCGCACCGGTCCGAGTCACTGCGCACGCGTTGCGTGGGCGGCAATCGTCGGGTGTGGTGGGTGCCTGAAGTCAAGAGCGGGCGCCTCCGGCGGGGGCACTCCAGGCTCTGAGGGATCCCCAACCCCCGCGTCGGTGGCGGTTTGGGTGTTGGTCGCCTGTGGGATCCGGGACAACCCCGCCTGTGATGTGGACGGGGTCCACTGGGTGACCACAGGCGGCGGTGAGTCGGCGCGCGGGACGTGCGGGAATCCTTCCCACAGGCGGGGTTGTCCCGGGTTCCCCGTCGCGTCGGCGGGCGTAGCCAAGCTGATCGGGCCGGTGGTGTCAAGTCGCACGAAACCCGAC